>NZ_JACSMT010000101.1:0-958 GCF_018618815.1 Exiguobacterium sp. s128
CAGTTTCCTCTACGAGACATGCTGCTTGTTAGATGGTTCTTCTGGACGAAATCTTGAAAGGCATATGACGTATAGACACTTCCTTGGTCTGAATGAATGATGACCCCCTCGGGGTGGTTTCGATTCTCAAGCGCTACCTTTAACGTATCGATAACGAGAGGCGTTTGTTGGTGCTCGTATAATTTGTAGGCAATGATCTCGTTATTGAATAAGTCCATGATGGTTGAAAGATATTTCGTCGTGCTGCCGTATTGGATATAGGTGATATCCGTCACCCACTTCTGATTCGGTTTACTTGCTGTGAAGTCACGCTTGAGAAGATCAGGTGCCGTTATGATGCGCTCACCTTGAGACTTCCATCTTCGCTTGGGCTTGATCCGACATTGAAGATGGTGTTTTTGCATGATTTTCTGTACGGTATTCCGATTGACTTTTAATCGATAGATTTGCTGTAATAATGCCTTTATTTTCCGATGGCCATTCCGATACTTCGTCTGTTTACTTAGTTCGATGATGGCTTTTTCTAGCACCGAAGGTGCTTCCACAGATCCTTTAATCCAACGGTAATAGTTTGCTCTTGGTACATTCAAAGCATTAAGAATGGCGGTGATTGTATACTTTTCCCGAAGAAACTCTACAATTTTTATGACTACTTCTTTTTCAACTCTCTTTCGATCTCCATGTACTTTTTTAAGATTTCGTTTTCCATCTTCAGATGAGACAGTTGTCGCTCTCTCTTGTCATCCTCACTCACAGAATCAGGACCATGCCCATAGCTATATTGTTTTCCAATCGGCTGATCAAATCGATAATGTTGGTTAGAACGATACCATTTCATCCATGTTTTGATTTGAGATTCATTTTTGATCCCGTACTTCTCCATGATCTCTTTCGTTGTTAACTCACCACTCAGCTTATCTTTGACTACTGCCCATTTCACTTCACTTGAATATACGTT
>NZ_JACSMT010000102.1:0-930 GCF_018618815.1 Exiguobacterium sp. s128
GCATCAGCTTTCGCTTTGGCATCAGCTTTCGCTTTGGCATCAGCTTTCGCTTTGGCATCAGCTTTCGCTTTGGCATCAGCTTTCGCTTTGGCATCAGCTTTCGCTTTGGCATCAGCTTTCGCTTTGGCATCAGCTTTCGCTTTGGCATCAGCTTTCGCTTTGGCATCAGCTTTCGCTTTAGCATCAGCTTTCGCTTTAGCATCAGCTTTCGCTTTAGCATCAGCTTTCGCTTTGGCATCAGCTTTCGCTTTGGCATCAGCTTTCGCTTTGGCATCAGCTTTCGCTTTGGCATCAGCTTTCGCTTTGGCATCAGCTTTCGCTTTGGCATCAGCTTTCGCTTTGGCATCAGCTTTCGCTTTGGCATCAGCTTTCGCTTTATCATCGGCTTTTGATTTAGCATCGGCTTTTGCTTTAGCATCGGTCTTCGCCTTATCCTCGTCTTCTTGCTCAGTCGTTACTTTATCTACATCTTGGTCCGGTTCATCGGTTTTTTGAATTTTCGCCGGAGCAACAGATTTTGACAAGGTATTCGGCGCATTAGTTTCAGCAAAATCCGTATCAGGTAATTCATATCCTAAAACGAATATGGCAATTAGTGTAGTAAGTATCATCCAAAGTAATGGTCGTTTCACAACAAACTTTTTATTGCGTATTTTTTGAAAGAATTGATAAGCAAAAAATAGGCTGACCAGAAATAAAATACCGGAGAAAACTGAAGTAGTGGCAATAGACCCTATTAACAGTAAGACAGTAAGAAGCATTGTTAATATTCCTATTATTACGAGAAAAACTCTATTCTTCATTTTATTTCACTCCTTTTATATTTTATTATGTAAAATATAGGCTCATCACCATAACACGTGGTTGCTATTTTAACGACCAAGCTCAAGGCGCAATCTCAAAAAGAATCGTTCGAGGTTTCGGTAGCCA
>NZ_JACSMT010000103.1:0-862 GCF_018618815.1 Exiguobacterium sp. s128
AAATCACGCGCCGATATCATTCGGGAATATGACTTGACGCCTTCGGCATTTAATCGCTGGATCAACCAAAGTAAGACGACCGGATCCTTTAAGGAAGAAGATAATTTGTCGGATGAAGCGCGCGAGCTACGTGTGCTTCGGAAGCATGTCCAACAACTGGAGATGGAGAATGATATTTTAAAGCAAGCCGCGCTGATCATGGGACGAAAGTAAGTGTGATCAAGAATAATCGACATAAATACTCGGTATCAGCAATGTGCAGCGTCCTCCAATTACCCAGAAGTACGTTTTATTATGAAGCGAGACAGCGACCATCGGTCGACGATGTGACGGAAGCCATCCGTGAAATTTTCCGACGCAGCCGAGAGAACTACGGCACGCGTAAAATCAAGATTGAACTCCAAAAACAAGGGAAATGCGTCTCTCGTCGCCGAATCGGACGCATCATGAAAGAACAAGGGCTCGTCTCTACGTACACGCTCGCGCAATTCAAGCCTAAAAAAGAAGCGTGCAACGAGTCGATGGAAGCCAATGAATTGAATCGCGCGTTCAAGCAAGGAGAAGAGCTATCCGTTGTCGTCAGTGACCTTACATACATCAAGGTCCGTCAAAAATGGCATTATGTATGTGTATTTGTTGATCTTTTTAACCGAGAAATCATCGGGCATAGTGTGGGCGAGCGAAAGGATGCGCAACTGGTC
Organism: Exiguobacterium sp. s128; assembly: GCF_018618815.1. Classification (NCBI taxonomy): domain Bacteria; kingdom Bacillati; phylum Bacillota; class Bacilli; order Caryophanales; genus Exiguobacterium; species Exiguobacterium sp. s128. The sequence goes on from NZ_JACSMT010000103.1 coordinate 702, forward strand.
CATCGTGCTTTCGCTTCCATTCCTCATGATTTGCGTCGCATCCGGATGTTTCACACGGATCGAGGACGAGAGTTCAACAACCGTCTGATTGAGGATGCCCTTCATACGTTCGGAATCCGTCGCTCGTTGAGCGAAAAGGGTTGTCCGTACGATAACGCAGT
>NZ_JACSMT010000104.1:0-776 GCF_018618815.1 Exiguobacterium sp. s128
GTGGTGTGGTAACTCCATTCTACACGAGGCCGTTATGGGCTTTTTGTGTTTTCCGTCAGGTGTTGCACTTAATATTACAATTCGTCATTTTAAAAAATAAATGATATCGCTTTCATTTTCCACTTGATAAATCTTTAAACAAGAACAAACGTTTGGTATACTATAGATATCAGTACGCCGTGCCTAACATGGAGAGGAGCATCATCATGCCGATTACCCCTTACCTGGTCTTTAACGGCAACACCCGTGAGGCGATTCATTATTATGCCAAAGTCTTCGGCCAGGACATTCCCGAGATCATGGAGTTTGGTCCCGGCAATGGTCCGGACGGTCAACCGTTCGCACCAGACGTCCAGTCGCTTGTCCTGCATTCGCAATTAATTGTTCACGGCATACGCGTCATGTTTTCGGACGCGATGCCGCACGATCCGGTGGCGACCGGACAAAACGTCACGCTGGCTCTGCATCTGTCAGACGTTCCACTCATTCACGAGACATTCGACAAGCTCGCGCAAGACGGTAATGTCATCATGCCGATTCAAAAAACGTTTTGGAGTGAAGCCTACGGCATCGTCGAAGATCCGTTTGGCGTGCAGTGGCAACTTAATCATGAGATAAGTGAAGTAAAGGCGTAAGTTGCTCGCTGCGTCATGCTTTCCCTTTCACTCGCTTTCCTCAGGCGAGGCACAAGCCCATAGATGTCAACTTAGCCAAAAGATGAGTTGAGAAAGCTCTCATTTTTTATTCCTGATGCGTTTCATTCGGATGATTAGCGG
>NZ_JACSMT010000105.1:0-735 GCF_018618815.1 Exiguobacterium sp. s128
CATATAAAAAACTCCTCTCGTAGGGTTAGTATTCCATACCATCTTTCAAAAGAAGTTAGTCATTTTCTTAAGTTGACATCTATGGAGGCACAAGCCGCGCCTCCTTTGTCCTCCGGACATGGACTCGGGTCTTGTTTGCCTGTGACAGCGCAAATCCCTGCGCTTTTCCCTGTAGGAGTCGAGTGACGGGAATGCATTCCTGATAAAAAGTAAGATCTGACGGATTTCGTCGGGTCTTACTTTTTTTAGATCATACCGATTTTTTTCAAGGTGTTATAGAATGGTTAAAATCAGATGTACCATTATCTATTTTGTAAGAAAGGACGTGTCGCAAGAAATGAACGAGATCCTTTTACAAAAACAAGCGACGATCAAACGTTGCATCATTAGAATGAACGAAGTCTATAATAATGACTCCAAAAATTTAAGTGATTTAACCAGACAAGATAGCATCATTTTAAATTTGCAACGGATCTGCCAAGCTTCTATCGATATGGCGATGTATGTCGTAAGTACACGAAAACTGGGATTACCTAAAACGAGTCAGGATGGAATTAAACTATTAGAGAAAGTACACTTTATCAACTCTTCTTTATCTACCAGTCTAATGAATATGATGAGATATTGTACTATCGCAATCCATGACTGTGTAATGCAAAATAGGAGTGGTTCTTACGCAATGTTAGTGAGGTAATGTTTTCAATACTATGGGAATAGAGTTAAAAAGGACTGATT
>NZ_JACSMT010000106.1:0-541 GCF_018618815.1 Exiguobacterium sp. s128
GCGTTCTGCTTCTTGTTTGAGATTCAGTCCTGCGTTCACATCACGATCGTGGTGGATGCCGCAAATCGGGCATGTCCATTCACGCAAACTAAGATGTTTCACGTCTTTGTGTTGATGCCCGCAACTGGAGCATAGTTGGCTGGAAGCAAAGGTCTTCGCGACCTTCACGACGGTCTTCCCATACCAGTCCGCCTTGTATTCCAGCATGCGGAAGAACTCTGACCAACTGACCTCGGAGATGGACTTGCTCAACTTGCGGTTCTTCTTCATGTCCTTCACCTGCAAGGTTTCGATGCCGATGACGTCGTGGTTCTTGACGATCTCGGTTGACACCTTGTGAAGGAAATCGTCTCGCTTGTTGGCGATTTTCTCGTGGATGCGGGCGACCTTCCGCTTTTGCTTCTGATAGTTCTTTGCCTCGGAAAGTTTTACTTTCTTGTTCAGGGCGATGCGTTGACGACGGGACAACGTTCGTTGTTCACGTGCGAGCTTCTTCTCAAGCGTTCGGAAGTAACGGTCATTCTTGTACACCGTGCCGTCC
>NZ_JACSMT010000107.1:0-534 GCF_018618815.1 Exiguobacterium sp. s128
GTTCCCATGCCGAACACGGAAGTTAAGCACTTGAACGCCGAAAGTAGTTGGGGGCTTCCCCCTGTGAGGATAGGACGCTGCCAGGCGATACATATGGAGGATTAGCTCAGCTGGGAGAGCATCTGCCTTACAAGCAGAGGGTCGGCGGTTCGATCCCGTCATCCTCCACCATTTTTAATTTTTATTACACTTGCCGGTGTAGCTCAGCTGGTAGAGCAACTGACTTGTAATCAGTAGGTCGCGGGTTCGACTCCTGTTGCCGGCACCATTTTCATCTTAAATATCATCAAACTTAAAAAAGTTTAGATGCTACCTTTTATCACCCTGCCGGGGTGGCGGAACTGGTAGACGCACAGGACTTAAAATCCTGCGGGGGTTTCCCCGTGCCGGTTCGATTCCGGCCCTCGGTACCATTTTTTAATGTAACTGTTTGATTATATACCCCGCACCCTTAGCTCAGCTGGATAGAGTACTTGACTACGAATCAAGGGGTCGGGAGTTCGAATCTCTCAGGGTGCACTTTTCGGGAAGTAG
>NZ_JACSMT010000108.1:0-421 GCF_018618815.1 Exiguobacterium sp. s128
GCTGCATTCGGGAAGACACGAGTAGTTGCCTTCGCCATCGCAGGTGCAAAATCACTGACGACAGAACGAACATCTCCCAGTACACCTTGAAGCGCAGCCGTAATCGCCGATACGTCCCGGCCCGGGACGATAGACAGAAGACGTCCAGTCTTGGCATCAAGAACGATCGTCGCATAGTGGTGTCCTTTTCTCGTGGCGAACTCATCGACGAGGATGTGTGTCGCCTGTCCCACTGTATCCACTGAAGCGTACTGATAAAACCACCGTTCCACAGTCGTATAAGGAAGTTCATATTCATGCGCAACATCTGAAATTGTCCGGCCATGGCACCGTTCTGTGATGCCTTTTCGGAACACTTCGGTAGAAGTACGGACGAGTCCGAGACCGTAGTCATATACGAACGTCAAATCACAAGAGAGGC
>NZ_JACSMT010000109.1:0-420 GCF_018618815.1 Exiguobacterium sp. s128
AAAGCTGATGCCAAAGCGAAAGCTGATGCCAAAGCGAAAGCTGATGCCAAAGCGAAAGCTGATGCCAAAGCGAAAGCTGATGCTAAAGCAAAGAAAGATGCTTCTTTTGCAAACTGTACAGAATTGACACAGGTCTATCCGAACGGTGTTCCTTCAACGCATCCTGCTTATCAATCGAAGATGGATCGGGATAAAGATAACTTCGCTTGTGAACGATAACCGATTTTATATGTGTATTTCGCAAAAAATCTTTATGAGAAGACAACTCGGTGAGTTAAAACCATTTTGTCTTCTTGGTAAAGATTTTTTTACGGAATACAAAAAAAGAAGCAATGATATGCTCCCACAAAAGTAGACAGTTGAAATAACAAAACTGTCTACTTTTGAAGGGAGCTTTTTCTATGGCCACATCTAAATTTT
>NZ_JACSMT010000110.1:0-405 GCF_018618815.1 Exiguobacterium sp. s128
TGGCTGGAAGCAAAGGTCTTGCCGACTTTCACGACGGTCTTCCCGTACCAGTCTGCCTTGTACTCCAGCATGCGGAAGAACTCCGACCAGCTGACGTCCGAGATGGCCTTGCTCAACTTGCGATTCTTCTGCATGTACTTCACCTGCAAGGTCTCGATGCCGATGACGTCGTGGTTTTTGACGATCTCGGTCGACACCTTGTGCAGGAAGTCAGTGCGCTTGTTGGCGATCTTCTCGTGGATGCGGGCGACCTTCCGCTTCTGCTTCTGATAGTTCTTTGCCTCGGAAAGTTTTACTTTCTTGTTCAGGGCGATGAGTTGACGACGGGACAACGTTCGTTGTTCACGTGCGAGCTTCTTCTCAAGCGTTCGGAAGTAACGGTCATTCTTGTACACCGTGCCGTCC
>NZ_JACSMT010000012.1:0-68883 GCF_018618815.1 Exiguobacterium sp. s128
TGACGATAGCCAAGTGGTCACACCCGTTCCCATGCCGAACACGGAAGTTAAGCACTTGAACGCCGAAAGTAGTTGGGGGCTTCCCCCTGCGAGGATAGGACGTTGCCAGGCAAACGGTGGTTCTGGAGCATACGCTCAAGGGCCGCCGCTTTTTTATGGACTTTTTTTGGTTTTTTCATATATATAATAAGGAAGGAACGTGATACTCATGGCAAAAAAACAAAAAATGCGCGTCATGGTCGAAGAAAATGAAACGATCAGTGCCTGTCTCGATCGGATTGATGCCATGGGTTATCGTCCGACCGTCCGGCGGGAAGAACCGATTTTTGGACTCGATGCTAACGGTGAACCGTATCCGATTCGCCAGCAAATTGTTTTTGATTGTAAGCCGAAAATCGAATCCGATAAAATATGAATTTTTCTAAAAGACCATCGTTTCTTTAATGAAACAGTGGTCTTTTTTGTGTGATCTGACTTTTTCAAAGAGGACAGACCTTTAAAATTCCGAATGGGACACAAATTAAAAGGAATATTTCTGCTATAAAACCGAACGATGAATTTTCAGACAATTAAATTGTTCGCCTTTGGTTGACGAATCGAGTTCAGTCTTGTTAAGATGAAGGCGTGATAGGAAGATTGAATATAACACCTCGTATAATAGCAGGGATATGGCTTGCAAGTTTCTACCCGACGACCCTAAATCGTTGGACTATGGGGTATATGGATGTTCGTCGATGATTCTTTGGCGTACCTTTTTATACCCTAAGCCACCCTTTTAGACGTGGTTTGGGCTTTTTTTATGCAAAAAGGAGGAGACGAAGATGAGTAAGGTGGAAATCGGAGTCATCATGGGCAGTCAATCGGATTGGGTGACCATGCAGAAAACGTGTGATGTACTGGATCAGTTGGATATTGCGTACGAAAAGAAAGTTGTGTCGGCACACCGGACACCTGACTTAATGTTTCGTTATGCGGAATCTGCTCGGGAACGAGGATTAAAAGTCATCATTGCCGGTGCAGGCGGAGCAGCCCATCTTCCGGGAATGGTTGCTGCAAAGACGACATTACCGGTAATCGGTGTCCCAATTCAAAGCAAAGCACTTCAAGGCATCGATTCCTTACTCTCAATCGTCCAAATGCCCGGTGGTGTTCCAGTCGCGACGGTTGCGATCGGTGACGCTGGAGCAAAAAATGCGGGTTTACTTGCGGCTCAGATTCTTGGAACGGTCGACGAACGGATTGCCCGAGCTTTAGACCATATGCGGGTCGAACTAGAAGGAGATGTCATCGCTTCCGAGGTGCATCTGACATGAAACGGATTGGTATCTTAGGTGGAGGACAACTAGGTCGGATGATGGCTTTATCTGCACGGCAAATGGGCTATTCGCTCATCACGCTTGATCCAACTGAAAACGCACCGTGTGCGCAAGTAGCGGATCAACAGATTCAAGCACCGTTTACGGACGTCGAGGCAGCGAAACGACTTGCCGCCGAATCAGATGTCGTGACCTATGAGTTTGAGAATATCTCACACGAAGTAGCGGAAGCAATCGGCAATAAACTGATTCACGGGACAGAACTTTTGTTTCGGACCCAACACCGGATTCGGGAGAAAGAACTGATTGAACAGCTTGGTTACCAGGTGGCACCTTATCTGGCAATCCAGACGACCGATGATCTTATGGAAGCGAAACGGCAGCTAGGTCTTCCCTTCGTCTTAAAAACAGCACGCTTTGGTTACGATGGGAAAGGACAGACCGTCATTCGGACAGAGCTGGATTTACAAACAGCGATGAAGACCTTTGAGGCAACCGAGTATGTTGCAGAAAAATGGTTGCCGTTTGATCAAGAAATCTCCGTCATTGTCGCGCGAAGTGAGCGGGACACAAAAGTGTTCCCAGTTAGTGAAAATATCCATCAAGACAACATCCTGCATCTGTCGATCGTACCGGCACGCATCTCAAAAGACTTGGAACAACAAGCGATTGACCTGGCGAAACGTCTCGCAAACGATGTCGATTTGATTGGCACACTGGCAATCGAACTGTTCGTCGTCGGTTCCGAACTGATCGTCAACGAACTGGCGCCGCGCCCGCACAACTCGGGTCATTATTCGATTGATGCGTGCGAGACGTCACAGTTCGAACAGCACATTCGGGCCATCTGCGGACTGCCGCTTGGCGATACCCGCTTGACGACACCGGTCGTCATGGCGAACATCCTAGGTCAACATATCACAGCATTAGACGAGGCATTACCGATGTTATCCTCGCGGACGAAAGTCCATTTATACGGAAAACAGGACGCGAAACCGGGGCGGAAGATGGGGCATCTAAACATCTTGGCTGATTCGGTCGAAGAAGCGTTAGCCGAAGTTGCGCGCCTGCAGATATGGAAGGAGACGGTTAGATGATCGAACGCTATACACGTCCTGAAATGAAAGCGATCTGGACAGAACAGAACAAATTCGAAGCCTGGTTGAAAGTTGAGATTTTAGCATGTGAAGCCTGGAGTGAACTGGGAGTGATCCCAAAAGAAGACGTCCAGTTGCTTTGGGAAAATGCTTCGTTTGATGTCAATCGAATCAATGAGATCGAACAAGAGACACGCCACGACGTCATCGCCTTTACACGTGCTGTATCGGAGACACTTGGTGAAGAACGCAAATGGGTTCATTACGGTCTGACGTCAACCGACGTCGTTGATACGGCGTTATCGTATCTCTTGAAACAAGCGAATGACATCTTAGCGGCGGATCTCGATCGTTTCATTGAGATTTTAAAGGTCAAAGCAAATGAACATAAATATACGGTCATGATGGGACGTACACACGGCGTACACGCTGAACCGACGACGTTTGGTCTGAAGCTGGCTCTTTGGTACGAAGAAATGAAACGCAATAAGGTCCGGTTCGAGGCAGCACGTGAAACGGTCGAATACGGCAAGATGTCGGGGGCGGTCGGAACGTTTGCGAATATCGATCCGTTCATCGAAAAATATGTCTGTGAGAAGCTTGGTACGAAACCGGCACCGGTCTCGACGCAAACCCTGCAACGCGATCGTCATGCCCACTACATGTCGACGATCGCTTTGATTGCGACATCGATTGAAAAGATGGCGACGGAAATCCGTGGTCTTCAAAAAACGGAGACCCGTGAAGTCGAAGAATTCTTCGCTAAAGGTCAAAAGGGATCGTCGGCGATGCCGCATAAACGGAATCCAATCGGTTCGGAGAACATGACGGGTCTTGCCCGTGTCATCCGCGGCCATATGGTGACAGCGTACGAAAACGTCTCGCTGTGGCATGAACGGGATATCTCCCACTCGTCTGCGGAACGGATCATTTTGCCGGATGCGACGGGATTACTCAACTACATGTTGAACCGCTTCGGCAACATCATCAAAAATCTGACGGTGTTCCCGGAAAACATGAAACGCAACATGGACCGGACGTTTGGTGTCATCTTCTCCGGTCACGTCTTACTCGCTTTGATCGAAAAAGGCTGGTCACGTGAAGCGGCCTACGACTTCGTTCAACCACGGGCGATGCAGGCATGGGAAGAACAAATCATGTTCCGTGATGTCTTATGGCAGGAAGCGGACATTCAACAACTCTTTACAGAAGAAGAACTCGATGCTTGTTTTGATCCAACGTATCATACGAGCCGGGTCGATGAAATCTTTGAACGGTGTGGCTTGAACTAATCAACCTGGGACGGGAGTCTGACTCCCGTCTACATCTTAGGATCATGGGGGACGAAATCGATGCAACCACTTTATGAAGGCAAGGCGAAACGGTTATACACGACGCAGGATCAGGATGTGCTCCGCATCGTTTACAAAGACGAAGCTACGGCATTTAATGGAGAGAAGAAGGCAGAGTTTGCCGGTAAGGGAGAACTCAACAACCGTTTGACGAGCCACTTTTTTGAGGTTCTCGCAGCGGCGGGAATTCCGACCCACTTCATTGAACGAACATCGGAGCGCGAACAGCTCGTACGTCGTGTCACTATCATTCCACTGGAGGTCGTCGTTCGAAACGTCGTCGCCGGCAGTCTCAGTAAACGGCTTGGCATCGAAGAAGGAACGGTCCTCGAGACGCCGATTGTCGAGTTTTATTATAAGGATGACAGCCTAGGTGATCCGCTTGTCACACCGGCACACATCAATTTACTGAAGATTGCGACTACGGAGGAACTTTCCTTGCTCGAACAGGAAGCACATCGTGTCAATGACGTCTTACGTCCCTACTTTGATAACAAGGGCATCACACTCGTTGATTTTAAACTGGAATACGGTAAAACACCGGCCGGCGAAGTTCTGCTGGCGGACGAAATCTCACCGGACACGTGCCGGTTATGGGATAAGGAAACGGGCGAACACCTTGATAAAGACGTCTTCCGCCGTAATATCGGATCACTGATCGACACATACCAAACACTATTCAATCGCCTAGGGGGAAACGGACAATGAAAAAGGTTACAGTAGCGGTCGCATTACGGGAAAGTATTTTAGATCCACAAGGTGTCGCGGTCAAAGGCGGTCTCGTCCAGCTTGGTTTTGCAGGTGTCGAAGAAGTTCGAATCGGCAAGCGGATCGAACTGCTCGTCGCGGACGAAACAACGGACACGATGATCCATGAGATGTGTCAGAAACTGCTCGTCAATACCGTGATGGAAGATTATCAGTTTGAGATTGAAGAGGTGACACCGGCATGAAGTTCGCAGTCATCGTCTTTCCCGGATCGAACTGTGATTTAGATATGTATCATGCTGTCAAAGACGCACTCGGCGAAGAAGCGGACTACGTCTTCCATACAGAAACGTCCCTTGAAGGATACGACGGCGTCTTGTTACCAGGCGGCTTTTCCTACGGCGACTATCTCCGGTGTGGAGCGATCGCTCAGTTCTCACCGATCATGGAGGAAGTGAAACGCTTTGCGGCAGAAGGCAAAACGGTCCTCGGCGTCTGCAACGGATTCCAAATTCTTGTTGAAGCGGGGCTTCTCCCGGGTGTCTTGCACCGCAATACGGGACTGAAGTTCATGTGCCGGACGGTTGAACTGAAGGTCGAAAACAATGAGACTCGTTTTACATCCGACTATGCAGCGCAAGAAACGATTACGATTCCAATCGCACACGGAGAAGGCAACTATTACTGTGACGATGCGACGTATGCGATGTTACAGACGAACCGACAAATTGCCTTTACGTATACCGATAACCCGAACGGATCACGCGGCGATATCGCCGGCATCACGAATAAAGCCGGGAACGTTCTCGGCATGATGCCACACCCGGAACGGGCAGTTGAGCTGCTGACCGGCGGAACTGATGGACTTAAGTTATTCACTTCACTCGTCAAACAGGGGGCACATCATGTTAAAACAACAGTCTGAACCAACGATGGAGCAAATTCAGGAACAACGGATCTACGCAACGATGGGACTGAGCGACGCGGAATATGAGATGGTCGTCAACTTACTCGGACGCCAACCGAACTACACAGAAATCGGATTGTTTTCCGTCATGTGGTCGGAGCACTGTTCGTACAAGACGTCGAAGCCGGTCTTACGTCAGTTTCCGACGACAGGTCCACGCGTCCTGCAAGGTCCGGGTGAAGGAGCCGGTGTCGTCGACATCGGGGATAATCAAGCCGTCGTCTTTAAAATCGAGAGTCACAACCATCCGTCAGCCGTCGAACCGTACCAAGGGGCAGCGACCGGTGTCGGTGGCATCATTCGCGATATCTTTTCGATGGGAGCCCGTCCGGTCGCCTTGATGAACTCGCTTCGGTTCGGTCACCTCGGTACACCACGTGTCAATCAACTGTTTGAACAAGTGGTCGCTGGAATTGCCGGATACGGGAACTGTGTCGGGATTCCGACGATCGGAGGAGAAGTCGGCTTTGATCATTCGTATGAGGGCAACCCGCTCGTCAATGCGATGTGTATCGGCTTGATCAACCATGAAGACATTCAAAAGGGTCTCGCAAAAGGCGCGGGAAACTCCGTCATGTACGTCGGAGCCGCAACCGGACGCGACGGCATTCACGGGGCAACCTTTGCCTCAGAGGATCTCGGGGAAGATACGGAAGCGAAACGTCCGGCCGTTCAGGTCGGGGATCCGTTCATGGAGAAACTCTTGATCGAAGCGTGTCTTGAAATCGTCGGTCATCCGGCGCTTGTCGGCATGCAGGATATGGGAGCCGCCGGACTGACCTCGTCGTCAGCCGAGATGGCTTCGAAAGCCGGTATGGGGATCGAGATGCATCTGGACGATGTCCCGCAACGGGAAACCGGGATGACCGCTTACGAAATGATGTTATCGGAATCACAAGAACGGATGTTGTTAGTCGTTGAACGCGGACGCGAAGCAGAGATCGAAGCAATCGTCAGCAAATGGGGACTCCATGCGGTGCATGTCGGAGAAGTCATCGACGAGAAAGTGCTTCGTTTGGTCCACCACGGTCAAATCGTGGCGGAAGTACCGGTTGATGCGCTCGCAGAAGAAGCACCGGTCTATAACAAACCATCCCGTGTCCCGGCATATTATGAAGAGTTCCAAACGATGGAGGAAACGTTACCGGTCGTTGAGGATGTGGTCGAAACATGGCGTTCCTTGCTCAAACAACCGACGATTGCTTCAAAACGTTGGGTCTACGACCAATACGATCATATGGTCCAAACATCAACGGTCGTCGCACCAGGTTCTGATGCAGCCGTCATCCGGGTTCGCGGAACGAACAAAGCACTCGCGATGACGACAGACTGCAACAGCCGTTTTGTTTACCTCGATCCATTCGTCGGTGGACAGATTGCTGTCGCCGAAGCGGCCCGCAACATCGTTGCCAGCGGTGCAACACCACTCGCGATCACCGACTGCCTAAACTTCGGAAACCCGGATAAACCGGAAGGCTTCTGGCAACTGCAACAAGCGACGGCAGGAATGGCAGAAGCGTGCCGCGTGCTTGAGACACCGGTCATTGGCGGAAACGTCTCGCTCTATAACGAATCAGCTGGAAAGGCCGTTCATCCGACGCCAGTCGTCGGGATGGTTGGTCTTCATGAACAGACGGAGTGGATTACGACACAACACGTCAAGCAAGCAGGCGACGCGGTATACATTCTTGGTGAGACGTTACCTGAGTTTGGTGGAAGTGAGCTCCAATACATGCAGTTTGAGAAGTCCTTTGGTAAAGCACCGCAAATTGATTTAGCGCTCGAACAAAAACGACTTCTGGCATTACAAGCATCCGTTCAAGCGGGACTTGTCACGGCAATCCATGACGTGGCAGAAGGCGGTCTCGCTGTTGCATTAGCCGAGATGACATTCGGAACGACACTTGGTCTTGAAGTGACATTTGACGGTCCAGCCCTTCATCTGTTCAGTGAATCGCAATCACGTTTCGTCGTGACGGTGAAGCCGGAGCATGAAGCGGCCTTCGTCAAGCAGACAGGTGCTCACAGATTAGGAACGGTCACGGATCAAGATGCTTTGCAAATCAAGACTAACGATACACTCATCGAAGCGACACGTTCGACACTGCAAGCCGACTGGGAAGGGGCGATCGCGTGTTATATGACATCAAAGGATTAAACGAAGAGTGTGGGGTATTCGGGATTTTCGGACAACCGGAAGCGGCACAACTCGCGTATTACGGTCTTCACAGCTTACAACACCGAGGGCAGGAAGGAGCGGGCATCGTCGCAAGTGACGGCAACCTACTCCTGCCACACCGGGGGCAAGGACTCGTGACGGAAGTTTTCTCACAAGAAACACTGGATTCCTTATCAGGACACCATGCGATCGGACACGTCCGGTATTCGACGGCCGGGGGCAATACGCTTGAAAATACACAACCGCTCCATTTTAAATCACGGACCGGCGACTTGGCGCTTGCGCATAACGGAAATCTTGTCAACGCGGATTCGTTAAAACATTTACTCGAAGCAGAAGGCGCTATCTTCCAAACGACGAGTGATACGGAAGTCGTCGCCCACCTCGTCAAACGCAGTAAGTTACCAACGCTTGAAGACCGGATTGCCGATAGTCTGGCCCGGCTCGTCGGCGCATTCGCCTTCCTGTTTTTAACGGAAGATACGTTGTACGTCGCCGTCGATCCACACGGTCTGCGTCCGTTGTCGCTCGGGAAAACACCGGACGGCGGAATCGTCTTTTCGTCAGAAACCTGTGCCTTTGACATCGTCGGTGCCGAATTCATTCGGGATATCGAGCCAGGGGAGCTCGTGACCATCACGACGTCCGGCATGTCATCACGCCAGTATATGGAACCACATGAGCGGGCGATGTGTTCGATGGAATACATCTACTTTTCCCGCCCTGATTCGATGATTGATGGGGTCAATGTCCATACGGCACGAAAAGCACTTGGCAAAAAGATGTTCGAAGAAGCACCGGTCGAGGCAGACGTCGTCACCGGAGTCCCGGATTCGAGTATTTCCGCTGCCATCGGTTATGCGGAAGCGAGTGGGATTCCGTATGAAATGGGACTGATCAAAAACCGTTACGTCGGACGGACGTTCATCCAACCGTCGCAAGAATTACGCGAACGTGGCGTCAAAATGAAGTTGTCGGCCCTGCGTGGTGTCGTCAACGGAAAACGGGTCATCATGGTGGACGACTCAATCGTCCGCGGTACGACAAGCCGCCGTATTGTCGGCTTGTTACGGGAAGCCGGCGCAACGGAAGTCCACGTCCGCATCACGGCACCGCCGATCACGAATCCGTGTTATTACGGCATCGATACTTCTTCAAAAGACGAATTGATTTCCGCCCGTTTGACACCCGGTGAAATTTGCCGGGAGATCGGTGCTGATTCACTTGAGTTTCTGTCTGTGACCGGGATGGTCCATGCGATCGACCGTCCGTTCGAAGGTCCGTTAAAAGGGCAGTGTACGGCTTGTTTCACAGGTGAATATCCAACGCCAATCGGTGCGCTAGAACTAGAAGCTAAACTTTGAACAGATGGGGGAACAAAGCATGAGTAAACAATACGAAGCAGCAGGTGTCAGCCTGACAGCAGGATACGAATCCGTTTCTCGAATGAAAAAACATGTGGCCCGCTCGATGCGCAAAGAAGTCATGACGGGACTCGGCAGTTTCGGTGCAATGTTCGACCTCAGCCAATTGAATCTGAAAGAACCGGTTCTCGTCAGCGGTACGGATGGCGTCGGTACGAAGCTGAAGCTCGCTTTCGCCCTCGACCAGCACGATACGATTGGGATTGATTGTGTCGCAATGTGTGTCAACGACATCATCGTCCAAGGCGCAGAACCACTGTATTTCCTCGATTACATCGCCCTTGGGAAAGCGATCCCGACAAAGATTGAACGAATCGTCGCCGGTGTCGCCGAAGGCTGTGTCCAGTCCGGCTGTACATTGATTGGCGGGGAAACGGCAGAAATGCCGGGTATGTATGCAGACGGTGAATACGACATCGCAGGATTTGCGGTCGGCGCCGTCGAAAAACAAAAATTGATCACAGGAGAACACGTTCAACCAGGCGACGTCATTTTAGGTCTCGCCTCGTCCGGTGTCCATTCGAATGGTTTTTCACTCGTCCGAAAAATCGTCAAAGAAAGTGGTCTTCGTTATGAAGATGAGTTGATGATGTTCGGCAGTACGATTGGCAATACATTATTGATGCCAACCCGGATTTATGTCGAAGCGGTCAAAGCGGCCCTTGAGACGGAAAAAATTCAGGCGATGGTCCATATTACCGGCGGCGGTTTTTACGAAAACGTTCCGCGTGTCCTTCCTGAAGGATGTGGTGCGACGTTTGACCCACAAAAATGGCCGAACCTCCCCGTCTTCGATTGGCTCGAACAAGCCGGAAACGTGCCGCGTCACGATATGTACAACGTCTTCAACATGGGTATCGGCTACATGCTGATCGTCAAACCGGAAGATGTCGGAGCGGTCACGGCACGTCTTGCCCGTGCCAACGAGACGGTTTATACGATCGGGACGGTGACGCGTGAAGAAGGTGTTCGGATTAACGGAGTCGATCAATGAAGATTGCCTGTTTTGCCTCGGGAAGTGGCAGTAATGTCGAAGCCTTATTCGAAGCGATTGAAACAGGGCGTCTGCAGGCAACGATTGAACTCGTCGTCTGTGATCAAAAACAAGCAAAAGTGATTGAACGGGCCCGCAATTGGGGTTGCGATGTATTTGTCTTCACCGCAAAAGAGTATCCCGACAAACCGTCGTTCGAACGGGAAATCGTCGCAGAGTTAGAGAAACGGCACATCGAACGGATCATCCTCGCAGGATACATGCGTCTGATTGGTGATGTCCTGCTGTCGCATTATGCAGGGCGAATCGTCAACATCCATCCGTCGCTGCTCCCTGCTTTTCCCGGAAAAGATGCAATCGGCCAAGCATTTCGTGGCGGAGTCAAAATCACAGGTGTTACAATTCATATAGTCGATGAAGGCATGGACACAGGACCGATCATGGCACAAGAAGCGGTCCGGATTACAGAGAATATGACACGCGAGACGCTCCAGCAGGCGATTCAGCAAGTAGAGCATAGACTGTATCCGCAAGTCATCGAAGAGTGGATCAAAGAGGAGGCAAACGTATGAGAGCGTTAATCAGTGTATCAGACAAAACAGGAATCGTAGAACTCGGGCAAGCCATGCATCAGGCAGGAATTGAACTTGTTTCAACAGGTGGAACACATCAAGTTCTTGAAGCGGCAGGACTTCCGGTCATTGGTATCAGCGAGGTCACCCAGTTTCCAGAGATGCTGGACGGGCGGGTCAAGACCCTTCATCCGATGGTCCATGGTGGACTACTCGGGCGCCGCGATCTCGAAAGCCACCGGGAACAGATGGCAGAGCAACAGATTAAGCCGATTGATTTTGTTGTCGTCAATCTGTATCCGTTCAAAGAAACGGTCATGAATGAGGACGTCTCGTACGCCGATGCAATCGAAAACATCGATATCGGCGGACCGAGCATGATTCGTTCTGCCGCAAAAAATCATGCCGCAGTGACGGTCGTCGTCGATCCGGCAGATTACGCAGCCGTCATCAACGAGATTCATCTTGGTGGGACGACGTTTGAAACGCGTCAAAAACTAGCGGCAAAAGCATTCCGGCATACGGCAGCTTACGATGCCTTGATTGCCGACTACTTCTTGACACAGACGGGTGAAAAATTCCCGGATCAATTGACGATCACGCTCGAGAAGGTCCAGGATTTGCGGTACGGAGAAAATCCACACCAAGAAGCAGCCTTTTACAAAACACCGATTTACCGCGGGGCATCCCTTGCTTCAGCCAAGCAACTCCACGGTAAAGAATTGTCCTACAACAATATCCAGGATGCCAATGCAGCACTTGAGATTTTGGATGAGTTCCGCGAAGCGGCAGCCGTCGTCGTCAAACATATGAATCCGTGTGGCGTCGCCGTTGGTCCGACAATCGACGAAGCCTTCCGCCGGGCGCATGCGGCGGATCCGGTCTCGATCTTTGGTGGAATCGTTGCCTTAAACCGCGAAGTCGATCTCGCGACAGCTGAACAGTTAAGCGGGATTTTCCTTGAAATCATCATCGCACCGTCCTTTACGGAAGAGGCATTTACATTACTTGCAGCGAAGAAAAACCTTCGTTTACTCGAACTGGATGTCAAACGGGTCCAAGCTATCCGTTATACGGCAGTTGCCGGTGGTATGCTCGTCCAAGATAGTGATGACGAGACACTGGACGATGCGTCAGCACGCGTCGTGACGGAGCGGAAACCGACCGCAGCAGAATGGGAAGATTTAAAACTCGCTTGGCGTGCCGTGAAACATGTCAAATCGAATGCCATCGTGATCGCGAAAGACGAAGTGACGGTCGGCGTCGGTGCGGGACAAATGAATCGAGTAGGTTCGGCGAATATCGCCATCACGCAAGCAGGCGACAAAGCAATCGGTGCCGCGATGGGGTCAGACGCGTTCTTCCCGATGGGGGATACGGTCGAAGCGGCAGCCGCAGCTGGCATCACAGCGATTATTCAACCGGGCGGCTCGATTCGCGACCAGGAATCAATTGATGCCTGTAACAAACACGGCATCACGATGATCTTTACGAACGTGCGTCATTTCAAACACTAAGCGGAGGCGATCCGAATGAAAGTATTAGTAGTCGGTAAAGGTGGACGCGAGCATGCGCTCGTGTGGAAACTGGCACAAGATGTTCGCATCGATACGATTTATGCTGCACCTGGAAACGTCGGGATGACAGAAGCGATTTGTGTCCCGATTCGCGAAGACGCAATCGGTGAGTTGGTTCAGTTCGCCCGCGATGAGCAGATTGATTGGACGATCGTCGGACCTGAAGGCCCACTCGTCCTTGGAATCGTCAACGCGTTTCAAGCCGCTGGACTGAATATCTTTGGACCGTCGCGGGAAGCAGCGGCGATTGAAGGCAGTAAACAGTTTGCGAAAGCGTTGATGGATCGGGCCGGCATTCCGACGGCAGACCATGCTGTTTTTACGTCAGCTGTCGAAGCGAATGCCTACATTCGGACGCAAGGGGCGCCAATCGTCATCAAGGCCGATGGTCTAGCGGCAGGAAAAGGTGTCACCGTCGCCACGACGACGACAGAAGCAATCCGAGCGGTCGAAGAAATTTTCGCCGGGGATTTTGGAGAGCAGAGCAGTGTCGTGATCGAAGAATGTTTAGTTGGAGAAGAATGTTCGTTGATGGCATTTGTTCATGAAGAAACCGTCATTCCGATGGTCTTGTCGCAAGACCATAAGCGGGTTTTTGATGGTGATCAAGGTCCGAACACGGGGGGGATGGGTGCTTATAGTCCACTGCCGCAGTTTGACGAACAAGCGGTGACGGAAGAAGCGATGCAGCGTGTCCTCCGCCCACTTGTCGAACAGATGGCAAGTGAAGGCATTCCGTTCACCGGCTTTTTATACGCCGGGCTGATGTTGACCGATCGTGGACCTTCTGTCATTGAATTCAATGCGCGTTTTGGGGATCCGGAAACGGAAGTGATTTTGCCACGCCTGGAAACACAACTATTAGATGTCATCATTCCATTGATGCAAGGAGATGTGCCGGAAGTCGTCTGGTCGTCGGAGTCGGTCGTCGGTGTCGTCATCGCCGCGAACGGTTATCCGGAACATCCGGAAACGGGACATCTCGTTCGAACGGATACGATTGGCTCAAGTATAACCGTCTTTCATGCAGGAACTGTCGCCGGTGAAGACGAGACGGTGTTGTCAGCAGGAGGACGTGTTCTCGTCTGCGTCACGAAGGCTCCGACGATGGAGGAAGCAGTTTCGACGATCTATCAAGGTCTGGATTCGTTTGATCGGACGGGCTTCTTTTACCGGACGGATATCGCCAAAAAGGCATTTCGAACAACATGAGTGTTAGTCATGAACAAGTCGGTCTCTCTCACGTCTCGGTGAGTGGACCGACTTTTTTTGTATCTAGCGCCGAACGACGCTTGTCTTCCTTGTCCGATTTGTGTTATTTTGGCGAAATGAGTCGAATTAAAGACAAATAAGCTTGAAACTTTTCCGCTAACATTTTAGTATAAGAACTATAAGAAAGCGTTTTCAAACTATAAAGGAGGTCGAGCTTTCATGAAAAAAAATTGTGGACGGTCCCCATGGACGAAAACAGAAGTCCGTTCTCATCAGGCGGTCATCAATGGAAAGCTTGCGCCTACACTCGTGATTGAAAATGCGACGTACTTAAACCAAGGCCTCAAAGCATGGCGAACGGCTAACATCTGGATCAGTGGTGACCGGATCATCTATGTGGGACCGGAGATGCCAGAAACGGCAGATGAAGTCTACGATGCTTCCGGGAAGTTCATCGTTCCAGGTTACATCGAGCCACATGCCCACCCCTTCCAGCTCTACAATCCAGCGACGCTCGCAAAATTTGCGGCAGAACGCGGAACGACGACACTTGTGAACGATAATATGCTCCTTTTATTAGAGCCCGTGGAGCAAGCGTTTGCGCAGGTTGACGCATTAGCAGACCTTCCGACCTCGATGTATTGGTGGGCACGACTCGATGCGCAGACGGAGCTCGACTCCGACAGTATCGCGATTGACAACAAGCGGGTTCAGGCATGGCTGAAGCATCCCCAAGTGATCCAGGCCGGTGAACTGACGGGTTGGCCACGTCTGTCACAAGGTGATGACGAATTGTTGCAATGGATGCAAGATGCGATGAAACTCGGGAAACCGATTGAAGGACATTTCCCGGGAGCGTCCGCGAAGACGTTGACGAAGATGGCACTTTACGGCGTGACGAGTGATCATGAAGCGATGACTGTCGAAGAAGCCCTGACCCGACTGGAACTTGGATATACGACGACGATCCGCTACTCGTCGATTCGTCCGGACTTACCGGATATTTTTGCGGGACTCGTCGAAGCCGGACTACAAAATTACGAAAAGGTGCTCGTGACGACAGATGGTTCGACTCCGTCGTTTTATAAATCCGGTTTGATGGATGAGACGATTCGTCTGATGCTCGCTGCCGGAATCACGACTGAGGATGCTTACCGGATTGCCTCTTATAATGCGGCACGTCACTTTAACCTGGATCATCTGCTCGGAAGCATCGCACCCGGACGGATTGCCCACCTGAACATCTTAGAAGCAAAAGACCAACCGACACCAGTTGACGTCTTAGCAAGAGGAACATGGGTCCGCAAAAACGATATCCCGTGTTACCCGGTCGAAGCGCTTGATCGTGCACTGGCATTGATGCCAGTCTCTGAAGTCGGGATTGATTTGACGGAACAAGACTTTTCTTTCAGCATGCCGGTCGGACTCGAGATGGTCAATTCCGTCATCATGAAGTTGTATCAGATTGAACATGATACAAGCATGCAAGTCCTGCCGACCGGATGTGATGAATCCTATTTGATGCTTGTGGACCGGGAAGGGAAATGGCGTTTGAATACCGTCCTGAAAAACTTTGCGACGCATGTCGGGGGACTCGTCAGCTCCTATTCGATTAGTGGGGATATCTTACTGATTGGAAAATCAAAACGTGACATGCAGATTGCGTTTGAGCGGATGAAATCATTTGGTGGTGGTGTCGTCCTAGTCGATGACGGGGAAGTGATTGCGGAAGTTCCGCTCACATTGATGGGGCAGACGTCTGATTTACCGTTAGAAGAGTTGATTGTTCAAGAAACGGCACTCCGGGAAGCCTTATTTGCACGAGGATACCAGTTCGAAGATCCGATCTATACGTTGCTGTTCCTTGCTTCGACACACTTGCCGTATGTCCGGATCACACCGCAGGGAATCTATGAAGTCCTGCGGAAGAAAGTACTTTTCCCGGCAATTTTGCGCTGACGCTTGAAATTTAAAACGTCGCACTTTAAACTGTTAAAGAGCAATGAATGGGAAAGGGAGTTAAACGATGCAACTTGATAAATTGCGTGGAAAAGAACTCGATCAATTATTTACAGCCATCATGAAGATGGATTCATTAGAAGATTGTTATACCTTGTTTGAAGACTTGGCGACCGTCAATGAAATCCAGGCATTGGCACAGCGCCTTGAAGTCGCACGACAATTGCGTGAAGGAAATACCTATCATAAGATCGAGAAGGCGACGGGTGCTTCGACAGCGACGATTTCCCGTGTCAAACGTTGTCTGAACTATGGTTCTGGCGGCTATGATTTAGCACTCGCACGATTAGGTCTTGAAGAGAAGGAAGTAGCGGATAACTAACCGGTTATCCGCTATTTCTGCGAAGGAGGACGACGCCGGATGGATTTAGCGTTTCAACAAAAAATTCAACATTTCATTCGAAAACTGACGCCGATCCAGTCACTCGTCATTATTTATTTCGTTGCCGTCATCATCGGAATTATTTTGCTTGGATTACCTTGGTCGACACAAGGGGATTACAATTGGGATTTTACGGATCTTGTGTTCATGGCCGTCAGCTGTGTCAGTGTGACCGGTTTGACGACGGTATCTGTTTCGGATACATTTACGACGTTTGGCTATTTCATGATCATGCTGTTAGTCCAGGTTAGCGGGATTGGTCTGATGTCGCTCCATATCGCGATGTGGGTCATTCTCGGGAAACGAATTGGTTTTCGGGAGCGGCAACTTGTCGTCCGTGACCAAAATCAGACGACGATGCAAGGGGTCGTCAAATACATTCGTGAAGTCATCTTAATTATTTTATCAATCGAAATCATTGGAGCCTTGATTTTAGGCTTCTATTATACGAAGTACTTTCCGACGCTAGGTGAAGCGATGTTACAAGGGTTGTTTGGTTCTGTCAGTGCGACGACGAATGCCGGTTTCGATATCACGGGAGAGTCGTTGTTGCCGTTTCGGGGAGATCTCTTCGTCGTCTTCATGCAAATCGTCTTGTTGACGCTTGGGGCGATCGGGTTCCCGGTCTTGGTTGAAGTCCGGCGCTATATCTCCTACCGGGCGACACGTCAATCAACGCGTCAACCGTATCATTTTTCATTATTCACGAAATTGACGGCTTCGACGTTCTTTATTTTGGTCCTGTTCGGAACAGCCAGCCTGCTGCTGTTTGAATGGAATCAGTCGTTTAAAGGGTTGCCGGTCGGTGAAAAGCTGGTTGATGCCTTGTTCCAATCCGTCACGACCCGAAACGGCGGGCTGACGACGGTCGACATCACGACCTTCTCGCAAGCTTCGATTTTTGTTTTATCGATTCTGATGTTTATCGGGGCGTCGCCTTCTTCCGTTGGGGGAGGGATTCGGACGACGACGTTTGCCGTCGCCGTTCTCAGTGTCATTGCCTTTATCCGCGGGGAGTATGGGATTAAGATTTTTGGGCGTGAGATCGGACAGTCCGATATTTGGAAAGCATTTGTCGTCATCGTCGTCTCGACCGGTGTGACGATGATTGGATTGATCGTCTTGTTGATCTTTGAAGATGCCCCGTTCCTCGTGTTATTTTTTGAGGCCTGTTCCGCGTTTGGGACAACCGGGCTGTCGCTTGGCATTACGAGTGAATTATCTGATGTCGGAAAATGGACGTTATCCGTCTTGATGTTCATCGGACGAATCGGTGTCATTTCCTTTGTGCTCCTGCTCAAAGCCAACCAGCCGAAACGGAATTACAATTATCCAAAAGAATCGGTCATCATCGGTTAAGGAGGTTGCGACATGCAACGTACATTTTGGATCAACTTTGGTTATATCTTTATGGTTCCCGCCTTACCGTTTTTAGCACTCGTCAACGGTCGAGCCCTTTGTTCACCGGACTCGCCGTTGCTCGATGTCCCTATCCTTGGTTTTTTCTTAGCCGAACCGTGGGCATTTGCTGTTATTTACGCCTTCCTCGCCTTTGGACTTGCCGCGTTGTTGACGAAACGCCAAGTCCGGACTTGAAAGGTGTGTCCCATCTCGCTCTGCGCGGGATGGGTTTTTGTTTTATACTGGACACAGCGAATGAAAAGAGAGGGTGGAACACACATGTTGTTACCGTATAATGAATGGCGTCATGTCTTTAAGCTCGATCCGGCAAAGGAAATTGAAGAAGACGCCCTCCAAGCGATTGCTACGTCAGGAACCGACGCCATCATCGTCGGAGGAACCGATGACATCACACTCGATGCGACACTTGATTTACTGATGCGGTTGCGTCGTTACCCTGTCGCGGTGGCGCTCGAAGTATCGGAACTAGAAGCGGCGACGATGGGATTTGATACGTATTTGACGCCAAGCGTGCTCAATAGTGGCACACTGGAACACGTCATTGAAAAGCAAGTCGAGGCGCTAGAAGAAGTGGGGCATATGCTGGCACATGCGGACCTTGTCGGGGAAGGGTATATCGTACTGAATCCTGATGCCAAGGTCGCCCGTGTCACGCAAGCAAAGCAACTAGCGGACAATACGGTCATTGCATACGCACAACTCGCAGACAGTGTGTTCCGGATGCCGGTTATTTATTTAGAGTATAGCGGTATCTACGGTGATCCAAAGCTTGTCGCTTCGGTCAAACGCGTGCTGAAGCAAGGTCGCTTGTTTTATGGCGGCGGCATTGACTCTGCCGAACGGGCGAAAGAAATGTTGGCGTATGCCGATACGATCATCGTCGGCAATATCATCTATGAGAATTTAGAGGCAGCACTTGCGACAGTAGCTGCAACACGATAAAATATAAGAACAAAAGTTCGGAATACAGAAATGAGGCTATTTAGATGTTTAATTTAAGTGAACAGCTTGTCAGCGGATTGAATCCGGAGCAAGCAAAAGCAGTCAAGCATACGGACGGACCGTTGCTGATCATGGCGGGAGCCGGATCAGGGAAAACACGTGTCCTGACACATCGGGTCGCCTATTTAATGGCTGCGAAACAAGTCGCACCTTGGAATATCCTGGCGATCACGTTTACGAATAAAGCAGCACGTGAGATGCGTGACCGGATTTCCCGTCTTGTTGGTGGTGTCGCCAATGACATCTGGGTATCAACCTTCCATTCGATGTGTGTCCGGATGTTACGTCGCGATATCGAAAAAATCGGCTATAACCGTAACTTTACGATTCTCGATTCAAGTGATCAGCAGTCGGCACTTAAATTAGTCCTGAAAGAACAAAATCTCGATCCGAAAAAATGGGATCCACGATCGATGTTGTCGATCATCTCGAGTCAAAAAAATGAACTTCGCAGTGCCGAGTTTTACGCCTCAATCGTCACGAACCCTTATGAAAAAACGGTCGCTGAGATCTACAAAGGATACGAAGCGATTTTACGCCGGAACAATGCCCTTGATTTTGATGATTTGATTGGTAAAACGACGGAGTTGTTCAAACAAAATCCGGACGTCCTGGCGTTTTACCAACGAAAATTCCAATACATCCATGTCGATGAGTATCAGGATACGAACAAAGCTCAATATGATCTCGTCAACCTCCTAGCAGCAGCGCATCAAAATCTATGTGTCGTCGGGGACTCGGATCAATCCATTTATCGTTGGCGTGGAGCGGATATCGCTAACATTCTTTCGTTTGAAGAAGATTATCCGACGGCGAAAGTCATCCTGCTTGAACAAAACTACCGATCGTCGAAACGCATTCTGGACGCAGCGAACCATGTCATCCAAAACAACAGCACCCGTAAAGATAAAAAACTGTGGACGGAAAACGCGGAAGGCGAAAAACTGGTGATCCATACAGCAGAAAACGAACGGGAAGAAGCGTTCTATATCGTTCAGGAAATCCGCAATGCTTTGCGTTACGGGATGAAATTAAACGATGTCGCGATTCTGTACCGGACCAATGCCCAGTCACGGGCGATTGAGGAAACGTTGCTCAAATCGAATGTTCCGTACAAAATGATTGGCGGCACGAAGTTCTACGATCGGAAGGAAATCAAGGATGTCTTGGCTTATCTGCGTCTGATTTCGAATCCGAACGAAGATTTATCGTTTGCCCGCATCGTCAATGAACCGAAGCGCGGAATCGGCGCGACGACGATCGATAAATTACGCGATTTCGCGGACTTACAGGGCGTTTCCCTGATGGAAGCGATCCGTGACATCGAATTGTCGAGCATCGCCCCGAAAACGGCAGCAAAACTGACGGACTTCCGAACGATGATTCTTGGTCTGCAACAGATGCAAGAATTCATCAGCTTATCCGAGCTGGTGGAAGAAGTGCTTGAGAAAACCGGCTACCGTCAAGTCTTAAAAGAAGACAAGACACTGGAAGCACAAAGTCGTCTCGAGAACATCAACGAGTTCATCACGGTTGCGCAAAACTTTGAAAAAGAGACCGAAAAAGCAGATCCGGAAGAACAAACCATCATCGCTTTCTTAACCGATTTGACGTTGGTCGCTGATGTCGACTCACTGGATGAAAGTGATCCGGGGGAGCAGGTAACCTTGATGACGTTACACTCAGCGAAGGGGCTCGAGTTCCCGATCGTCTTCCTGATCGGAATGGAAGAAGGATTGTTCCCGCACAGCCGCTCCCTGCAGGATGAAGATGAAATGGAAGAAGAACGCCGTCTTGCTTACGTTGGGATTACACGGGCTGAAAAACGCCTGTATCTCTCGCACGCGCGGATGCGTTCGCTCTATGGTCGGACGAATGCCAATCTCGAATCCCGTTTCCTTGCCGAATTACCGGAGGAAGTACTGGAACGGACCGGTAAAAAACCGAAACCGTTACCGTGGGAAGATCGTCCGGTGCCGCAAGGAAAGGCCGTCATCGGCCGATCGGTCACGAAACCGACAGCGATGAAGACGTCAGGCGCTGAATCACTCGGCTGGAACGTCGGGGACAAAGCGGAACACGGAAAATGGGGTCGGGGAACAGTCGTGCAGACACGCGGAGCAGGGGACAGCTTAGAAATCGATATCGCCTTCCCGGAAGTCGGTGTCAAACGGTTGCTTGCGAAATTCGCACCGATCAAAAAGGTATGAGTGGAGGCGTCAAGATGATAGAACAGGCACGAATCGAGGAATTACGCCAAAAGTTGAACCAATACAGTTATGAATATTACGTGCAGGATCAACCGACTGTTCCGGACAGCACCTACGATCAGCTGTTACGTGAACTGATGGATCTCGAAACACAGCACCCAGAGTTGATTACGGCTGACTCGCCGACGCAACGCGTCGGTGCTGCGCCGCTCGATGCCTTCGAGAAGGTGACTCATGATTTACCGATGTTATCGCTCGGAAACGTTTTTGACGAGACAGAGATTCGGGAGTGGGTCGCTCGCATCGAACGCTCACTCGGCCGTTCGACGACATATGTCGCCGAATTAAAGTTTGATGGTCTGGCGATTTCCTTAAAGTACGAAGACGGACGTCTCGTCCGCGGTGCGACACGCGGCGACGGAACCGTCGGCGAGAACATCACGCAAAATCTGCGGACAATCAAAGCCTTGCCGCTGCGGTTACGTCAAAATGAAACGGTCGAGGTGCGTGGGGAAGCCTACATGCCCAAACAATCGTTTGAACGCCTGAATCAAGATCGCGCAGAACGTGAAGAAGCCTTGTTTGCCAATCCGCGGAATGCGGCAGCCGGTAGCTTACGGCAACTCGACTCTTCAATCACGGCGTCACGTAATTTATCCGTATTCGTCTATGGACTCGGGGTCAACACACTTAGTGCCCGATCGCACAGTGAAGCGATGCAACAGCTAGCTGAACTCGGACTCCCGACAAATAACGAGATGCGGACATGTGAGACGGTGGAAGATATCTTGGCGTACATTCAGCACTGGACGGTTGAACGGGCAACACTTCCGTACGAGATCGACGGGATCGTGCTGAAGGTTGACCGCTACGATGATCAAGAGGAGCTCGGATTCACAGCGAAAAGTCCCCGTTTTGCAACGGCTTATAAATTCGCCGCGGAAGAAGTCATGACGACGGTCGAAGAAGTTGATTTCAGTGTGGGACGAACCGGGAAAGTCACGCCGCGTGCGCGCTTTGCTCCGGTCGTCGTCGCGGGATCAACCGTCAGTTATGCGACATTGCACAATGCCGACTTCATCACGGAAAAAGACATTCGTCTGCATGACCAAGTCATCATCAAAAAAGCGGGTGACGTCATACCTGCCGTCGTCAGTGTCGTCGTCTCAGAACGGACAGGGAACGAACAACCGATTGAGTTTCCGACACACTGCCCGGCTTGTGCATCGGAACTTGTTCGCCTCGAAGGCGAAGCGGATATCCGATGTGTCAGTCCGGAATGTCCAGCTCAACTCGTTGAAGGCATCATTCATTTTGTGTCGCGACAAGCGATGAACATCGATGGACTGGGCGAGAAGGTCGTCCGCCAATTGTACGAACACCAAGCGATTCGGACCTTAGCCGACCTGTATCGGCTCGATCGGGATGAATTGTTAACGTATGAGCGGATGGGCGAAACATCGGTCGAGAATTTACTGAAGGCGATTGAAGTGTCCAAGAACAACTCATTGGAACGGCTGATGTTTGGTCTTGGTATTCGATTGGTCGGACAAAAAGCAGCCTACTTGTTAGCGGAACGGTTTGATACACTCGATGGTATTGCACAAGCGGAGTACGACGATATTCTGGCGATTGATGGCATTGGCAGTAAAATCGCCGACTCGGTCACGAAGTATTTTGAACATCCGGAAGCCCAAACCTTGATTCAAGATTTGGCAGCACTGGGACTCAATCAACAATTCCTCGGACAACGGATCGATCAATCGAATGCTCCGCTTGCCGGAAAAACGATTGTCCTGACGGGAACACTCGAAACGCTAAAACGTTCAGAAGCCGGAAAACGGCTTGAATTGCTTGGGGCAGACGTGACAGGAAGTGTCAGTAAAAAAACAGACATTCTTGTCGCTGGTGAGAAGGCGGGTTCCAAATTAACGAAGGCGGAGTCGCTCGGGATTGAGATTTGGGATGAAACGCGGTTACTCGAAGAGTTAACGAAGTACGAAGGATAAAACAAAGACCGACTCAAATGTCGTTCTCTACACAAACGAGGGTGGCAGATTTCAAATCTGCCACCCTCGAATCGTTTACAAGAGATTACTCGCTTCACGTAACGCCTACAGAAAAAAACGCAGAAACCTGCGCTGTCAGAGACGAACAAGATCCATTTCCTTGCCTGCACGGACAGGGGAGTTGGCTTGTGTTTCGCCTGAGGAAAGCGCGTGAAAGAAAGAGTAATCTCTTTTCTGTAGCTGAAGACATCGGTCGACTTCATCACCGTTGTTATCTCGATTCCGTTTTGATCAAGACACCTTGTTTGATCAGACGATTGGTCGCCGTTTCCGGAGGGTCACAGGTGATGAGCGTAATCGTCGCTTGTTTGACGTTTTGATTCAAGACAGATACATCAGTCGGTTTGACAAGCTTCGAGGCCGTCATCTTGTAGGTATAACGATGACTTTTTGTCGTCACGGTGACGTGTGCCCCTTCTTTTAATTCGGGCAATCGATTGAAGTGAAGTCCTTTCGTAAAACTACGGTGTCCGGCTAAGGCATAATTGTCTTTACCCGGAGCACCCGTCTGTTTCAGATGACCAATACTTTGGTCGAGAATTTTAGTCGAAGCGCCTTCTAAGATGACTTGTTCAAAATCGATGGAAGGAATCGTCAGCAAGCCACTACCGTTCGTCGCGACAGGGGCCGCCGTTTCTTTGGCAGCGACGGCTTTTAAATTTTGAGTCCAGCGTTGTTTAAGTTCGTCGGCAGCGGTTTGTTTTTGGTGTGCGGTAAAAACGGGCCATGCGATCAAAAGAATACCTGTAATTAGTAAAAGCAGACCAAGAAGTTGTCGTCGTTTCATGAAAAAAATCCTTTCGTCTGCATAAAAGCAGGGTGTACTTTTTTGAAAAATAGGGAAAAACAACTCCTTCCCCGATGGAAAACTATTCTGTTATGATAGAGAGAACGATTTTAAACATATGGGGTGCGTAAATAGATGAAATATAAAAAAATGGCAGCATTGACGTTGACGAGTACATTGTTCCTCGGCGCGTGTTCGTTTGATTTATCACAAAAAAGCGATACAAAAGAAGTCATCACGGAAAGTGAACAAGGAAAAGAAGTGCAGGCAGTCGTCAGTCCGGCGATTGATACAACGGATTCTTATTACCGGACCGTTTTACCGTTTCGACCAAGTGTCGCTCGTGGGATGACACAAAAACGGGTCAGTTCACGTCTCGAATTGGACGAGATCGAAACCGGACTGATGCGTCACTCGACACAATTTTTTGATCCGGAAAAATATTATTACCAAGAAGGTCAATTGCTTGAAGCGGAGCAGATTGCCCAGTGGTTACTGCGAAAAGGAAAAGCCGGTGACGGTGTCAGTGATCCAAACGGTTTGAATCCAGCCTATACGACAGGGAAGTCCTATAAAGAAAAAAATCAAAAGTCTCCTCTGATTCTATCGCACATCTTGGAGCAAGACTATATGTTAGAAGAAGATAAAAAGCTTGAGATGGGCGGTACTTCAATCGCGTTAGTCTTAAATAGTGAATACGTCTTCCAAGATGAAAATTATGGACCGACCTACACGGTGAAACTGGATGAGAAGAAAGTCATCGCACAAGGGAAACAGATGGCGAATGAACTGGTGAAAAAAATGCGGAAAACGGACGGAATGAAAACGACGCCGATCCATGTCGCGTTGTATTTACAAGAAAGTGAAGGTTCACCGGTGTCGGGTCATTATCTATCCTCTGCCTTTATCGGACGTGGGAATCAAATCAGCGAGAATGACTGGAAAAATTACGATGAAAAGTATTATTATTACCCGTCTGGCGTTGCGACCAATGATGTCCGGGATGATGCGGCAAAATTTGATCTGTTCAAGGATCGTTTAGAGGATTACTTCCCGAACTATACCGGGATGATGGGGGAAGGCTTTTACCAAGAAGGTGAGCTGAAGAAACTCGAAATCAAAATTCCAGTTCAATTTTACGGAAAAGCAGAGCTCGTTGCCTTTGTTCAATACGTCACCTACCTGCTGGAAAATCGTTGGGAGTACAACCGGAACGTCCCGACGACCATCACCGTCACGAATTTAAATGGGGATACGGAAGCCATGTTATTCATTGAGCCGGAGACGAAAAAACCAATCGTCAAAATTCGTTGATTTCATACAGGAAAAAAGACTCTTTGCGAAAGCGGGAGTCTTTTTTGATACTTAATTTTGTTCGCGGACTTCTTTGGATTTACGAAAGCCGTCTTGGAAGAGCATAATAGAAAAGAAGCATAATGCGGATCAGGTGGATTGACGCTGCATTCGCCTGTTTTAATTCATTGTAAGGGAGAGAGTCGTATGAAAGGTGGTATTTTTTCACAGATTAGTGCTGTCCGGGAAGAGTTGCCTTCTTCATCACGGAAAGTCGCTGATTTTGTTTTAGCGCATATGAATGAAATCGCGGGGATGACGATTCATCATTTGGCAGAAGAATCGGGAACAAGTGCGGCGGCAGTCGTCCGCTTTTGCCGGGCGCTTGGATTGAAGGGGTATCCGGAACTACGGATGCGGATTTCGGCGGATACGGCCCGAACGGACTTAAAAGGATATCACGATATCGAAAAAAATGAACGACCGGCTGACTTGGTTGAAAAGACATTAAGCAACAGTATGCAAGCCTTACAGGATACAGCAAAGCAGTTGAGTGAAAACCGGATTGCCGAGGCGATGAAAGTCCTCGATCAAGCACGGGCGATTTATTTTTATGGGATCGGAGCATCAAATGTGGTTGCGTTAGATGCCGCACAAAAGTGGACCCGTGTTGGTAAATTAACGATTCAAGAATCCGATCAACATCTCGTCGCGACGATTTTGGCGAATGCGAGTCCGGACGATGTGTTTTTCGCAATTTCTTACAGTGGAGAAACGGAAGAAGTCGTTGAATTGATCCGTCTTGCTAAAATACGTGGATTACAAGTCATCAGTCTGACACGGTTTGGAGATAATCGGGTCAGTCAGTTGGCGGATATTGCGTTGTGGACGTCGCGGGCACCGGAAGCCCCATTACGGAGTGCTGCCCTCAGTTCGCGCCTCGCACAGCTGTTTGCGATCGATGTGTTGTTCCTATCCTATGCGGCGGTTCATTATGACGATACGATTGAACGGCTTCAATATACACGGGAAAGCGTTAAGATGTTGCACAGCAAAAAATAGGGGGTTACATAAATGAAGCAGACAGTAGAAGAGATGGTGGAGCAGTTATTTCCAGTAATGGTCGAACGGCGTCGTTATTTACATCAACATCCAGAACTGTCGTTTCATGAAGTCGATACACCACGGTTCATCGCTGAACGATTAACGGAACTTGGAATCGACGTCCGGACCAATGTCGGAGGTCGTGGTGTCGTCGGAACGATTCGGGGCGGAAAACCAGGTAAGACGGTGGCACTACGGGCTGATTTCGATGCCTTGCCGATCCAGGATGAGAAAGAAGTCGAGTACCGTTCGACCGTTCCCGGTGTCATGCATGCCTGTGGTCACGATGGGCATACGGCGACTTTACTTGCGGTGGCGGAAATCCTCGTGCAGCAGAAAGAACAGTTAGCCGGGAATGTCGTCCTGATCCATCAGCACGCAGAAGAAGTCGTCCCGGGTGGTGCCCGTGACATGATTGCCGACGGTTGTTTAGAAGGGGTCGATGTCATTTTCGGGACACATCTCTGGTCGACGACGAAGCTTGGAACAATCGGCTACCGCGTCGGACCAGTGATGGCAGCAGCCGATAAATTCGAGCTGACGTTGTTTGGTCGCGGCGGACATGGGGCAAAACCACACGAAACGATTGATGCCGTCGTTCTTGGGGCGACGGTCGTCAAAGAATTGCAAAGTATCGTCAGT
This sequence comes from Exiguobacterium sp. s128, assembly GCF_018618815.1. Lineage (NCBI taxonomy): Bacteria > Bacillati > Bacillota > Bacilli > Caryophanales > Exiguobacterium > Exiguobacterium sp. s128. Next base: position 26,329 of record NZ_JACSMT010000012.1, read on the forward strand.
CGACGACTCGATCCCCTGCAACAAGCGGTTTTGACGATTGGAACACTTCATGCCGGGAATACGTTTAACGTCATTGCAGACAGTGCGCAATTGACAGGGACGGTCCGAACGTTTGATCCAGCAGTCGCCGAACAGATCGTCCGGGAAATGGAACGGACGATCAAAGGTGTGTGTGACGCGGCGGGGGCGACCTATTCGTTTACGTACGAAAGAGGGTATCCGGCGGTCGTCAACCATCCGGAAGAAACGAACCTATTGCGGACCGTTGCTTCTGACATCATGGGTGCGGATCACGTCTTTGAAATTGCTCCGACGATGGGCGGTGAAGACTTCGCGTATTATTTGCAACAAGTGCCCGGCACCTTTTTCTTTACCGGGGCAGGAGACGAAACGTTTTATCCGCATCACCATCCGAAGTTTGATTTTGAAGAACAGGCGATGCAATATGCTGCCCGGATTTTAATTGAGGCGACGTTACGCTATCTTGATTCTCCGATGGAACCTTAAGTCAGATACGAAAAGACACCTACCCTTCGGCAAGTAACCGGAAAGTAGGTGTCTTTTCGTGTAGATAGGAATTATAAAATTTCTTGGACGCGACCGACTTGCCCGTCTTCGAGTCGGACTTTGATACCGTGCGGGTGGTTTGGAGACTTCGTCAAAAGATCCTTGACGATTCCCTCCGTCCGTTTTCCTGTCCGCTGATCCTGTTTTAATACGATACTGACGTGTTGTCCGATTTTGACATCGGCTCGTTTTTTACCATCCATCTGTTGACCGCTCCTTTTTAGATAACTATGGATGTCAGTATACCATGCTTCTTCTGCACGAAACTTGTTTAAGGAAAATCCGTAAAGTGAAAAGAATGAAAGAATCAGCAAAAAAAGTTTGACTATATTTGACCAATTGAGCGATCAATTTTATAATTAAGATACAGAATGAACGTTAAGGGAGTGATCGGGATGGCAAAAGATTATTATCGAACACTTGGGGTCGAGAAATCAGCATCGAACCAAGAGATCAAACGGGCGTACCGCAAACTGGCGAAACAATACCATCCAGACGTCAATCAAGAAGCAAGCGCCGACCAGCGCTTTAAGGATATTCAGGAAGCTTTTGATGTGCTCGGGGATGAAGAAAAAAGAGCCCAGTATGATCAGTATGGAAGTGATTTCGAACGGGTGGCAGGGGCGGGATATGGTCAGTCGGCTGACTACGATGATTTGTTCCGTCAGTTTAACGGACGTCAATCGAGACCAGGCGGATCAGCCGGTCAATCGTTTGGATTTGAAGACATGTTTGGTTCGTTTTTTAGTCAAGAGGAAGAAGCGACGGATGAGGAACTCGAATTGACCGTTCCGCTCAGTCATCTCAGTACCAATGAGAAAGTAACGATTCGATTAGCTACGGGTGCGATTCAGATGAGTCTCCCAAAAGATTTATATGACGGAAAAAAAGTCCGGTTACGCGGGAAAAGTTCGATGCGCAACCGTAAAGGCATCGCTGGGGATGTCTACGTGACGATTCATCTGAAGGATGACGACCGTTTCCGCCGTCAAGAGACCGACGTCATCTCGACCGTCCGCGTCTATCCGACGATATTTGTCTTAGGAGGCGAAGTCGTGGCTGATACATTAGAGGGAAAACGTGTGAAATTAAAAATCAAACCAGGTACAAAACCGGGTTCGCGTCTCCGAATTCCAAACCGAGGGCTCAGTAACCGCGAAGGTCATCGAGGAGCTCTATTAGTGCAACTCGAAGTAAAACTTCCAGAAATGGATTCAGCATTTTATGAAGAGTGGGAAAATCGTTTATCTGTGAAGGAGTGACGTACAATGGATTTTGAAAAACTAACAGATCGGGCGCATGAAGCCATCGTATCGGCACAAGCGATTGCCAAACAACGTCGACACAGTGAAATCACGGAGTGGCATTTATTGCTTTCCTTGATTTCCCAAGAAGAAGGAATTGCACGAATCGTCTTTGAGAAGTTGGATCAGCGGATGGATCAACTCGAAGTAGCCATCAATGAAGCCATCGGGCGATTACCTGCCCTCGGTCAGTCGTCGACCCCGCGTATCAGTAACTCGCTGTTACAAGTACTGACGGAAGCAGAAACAGAAGCGCGATTGATGCAAGACGATTATGTCTCCGTGGAACATTTGTTGCTTGGTCTCGTTAAACAATCAAGTCCAGCGACACAATACCTGCGGAGCCAAGGCGTAACAGAACCATTATTACGAGAAGCGATCATCGAGATGCGAGGAAACCGGAAAGTTACGACCAAAAATCCGGAAGCCACTTTTGATGTGTTAAAGAAATATGGACGCGATCTCGTAGCCGATTTCCGGTCAGGTAAAACGGATCCGGTCATCGGACGCGATGATGAGATTCGCCGGGTCATTCGGATTCTCAGTCGGAAGACAAAAAACAATCCGGTTTTGATTGGTGAACCGGGTGTTGGGAAAACGGCCATCGTCGAAGGACTGGCTCAACGGATTGTTCGGGGAGATGTGCCGGAAAGCCTCAAAAATAAACAGTTATTCAGTCTGGATATGAGTACACTCGTCGCCGGTGCCAAATACCGAGGGGAGTTCGAAGAACGGCTCCAAGCCGTCTTGAACGAGGTCAAGGAAGCCGAAGGTCAGATTCTGTTATTCATCGATGAATTGCATACGATTGTCGGTGCAGGTAAGACGGAAGGTGCAATGGACGCCGGGAATATGTTAAAACCGATGCTTGCCCGGGGAGAATTACATTGTATCGGTGCGACGACATTAGATGAATACCGGAAATATATCGAAAAAGACCCGGCACTTGAACGTCGTTTCCAACAAGTCCTCGTCGCGGAACCGGATGTCGAAGATACGATTTCGATTTTGCGCGGACTGAAAGAACGGTTTGAGATTTACCATGGTGTCCGGATCCATGACAATGCCCTTGTCGCAGCAGCCATTCTTTCGGACCGTTACATCACGGACCGTTTCATGCCTGATAAAGCGATCGACCTGGTCGATGAAGCCTGTGCCATGATTCGGACCGACATGGAATCCATGCCTGCGGAACTGGATTCTTTAGTTCGTCGTGTCATGCAACTTGAAATCGAAGAAGCAGCACTCAAAAAAGAAACCGATGAAGCATCACGGAAGCGACTTGAGGTCTTGCAACAGGAATTAAGTTCTGTTCGGGAAGACGAAAGTGCGCTCCGGACAAGGTGGGAACGCGAGAAAGACAGCTCCCAAAACGTCCAGCAGTTGCGGGCGGATCTTGAAAAAGCAAAACTTGCCTTGCAAGAAGCAGAAGGACGGTATGATTTAAATACAGCATCGGAAATCAAGTATGGACAGATTCCAGCACTTGAAAATCAGTTGAAGGTGGCGGAGGAATCGGCGGAACACGTCTCGCATGAACTAGTCCGAGAAGCCGTGACAGACGAAGAGATCTCCGATATCGTCTCGAAGTGGACGGGGATTCCGGTCAGCCGTCTCGCACAAGGCGAACGCGAAAAATTACTGTATTTAGAAGATACGTTGCATGAACGAGTCTTTGGCCAAGATGAGGCCGTCCGGTTGGTCTCGGATGCTGTCATCCGGGCACGTGCGGGAATCAAAGATCCGAATCGTCCGATCGGTTCGTTCCTGTTCCTCGGTCCGACCGGTGTCGGGAAGACGGAACTTGCGAAAGCACTCGCAGCTGCGATGTTTGATAGCGAAGAACATATCGTTCGAATCGATATGTCGGAGTATATGGAAAAACACAATGTATCACGTCTAGTCGGAGCCCCTCCAGGATATGTGGGGTATGAAGAAGGCGGTCAATTGACGGAAGCGGTGCGCCGAAGTCCTTACTCTGTCCTGCTGTTTGACGAAATCGAGAAGGCGCATGGTGATGTGTTTAACATCCTGCTCCAAGTGTTAGACGATGGAAGGTTGACGGATGCACAAGGGCGGATGGTTGACTTCAAGAATACGATCGTCATCATGACGTCGAATATCGGTTCAAACATCCTACTCGAAGCAGCAAAAGATGGAAATATTGATGCGGCAGAAGAAGAGGCCGTTCGCCAAGAATTAAAAAATTATTTCCGGCCGGAATTCTTGAACCGGATTGATGACACGATCCTCTTCCATCCGCTCCATCGTGCCGAAATCGAGCGGATCATTGATAAAGCGGTCAGTAAAATGGCCGATCGTCTCTCTGGTCGTGAGATTACGATCGATGTGACGGATGCTGCGAAAACCTTGATTTTCAACGAAGCCTTTGAACCGCAGTACGGGGCACGTCCAATCAATCGGTACATTCAACGGACGATTGAGACAAAACTGGCCCGTGCATTGATCAGTGGGGCAATCCAAGATGGTTCGCATGTCGCCGTCGATACGGATGGAACAGAACTTGTCATTCGTTGACATCTATTACAAAAAGGTCGTCTCGTCCTCTAACCAGTAGGGGACAGACGACCTTTTTGACGTGGCATGAAATCAAAAAGAAGAACGGTCATATCTCGTTTCTGAAAAGCATGATAAGCTATTAAAAACGACAGGAAGAGGGACTTCGATGAATGTAACGCAACAACAACTAGAAGAATTAATCGCTGAATGTCGCCCTTATACGGTGCTTGGACAGGTAGCGAGTTATATTCCAGAACTGGCAAAGTCTGAACCGACACAGCTTGGAATCGCTGTGTGTAATGCCGACGGAACGTTTGTATCGGCAGGGGATGCAGAAACGATGTTTACGTTACAAAGTGTTTCGAAAATCATTACGTTAGCCTTTGTCCTTGAGACATTTGGGGAAGACTATGTGTTCTCCAAAGTTGGGATGGAACCAACGGGTGATGCCTTCAACTCGATTGCGAAACTTGAGGAGACGATTCCGACCAAACCACTCAATCCAATGATTAATGCAGGTGCGCTTGCCGTGACGAGTATGTTGCCAGGAGAAGATGCTGCCGATAAACTGAACCGCTTACGTCAATTCATCGCGGACTTACTCGATATCGAACTCGACATGGTCAAATATGATGCGGAAGTTGCACAGTCCGAATTTGAGACAACGGATTTGAACCGCGCTTTGCTATATTTTATGCGGTATCATGGAGTCATCGAAGGAAATGTCGAAGAAATCATCGATGTCTACACGAAGCAGTGTGCCATCCTGACGAACTGTAAAGGGCTGGCTATGATGGGGAAAATTTTAAGCCAGTCTGGGAAGACACCGTCCGGTCATCAGGTCATTTCACGCCGAAACGCTCGGATCATCCGCGCCATCATGACGACGTGTGGCATGTATGATGCCTCAGGTGAATTTTCCGTCCAAGTGGGGTTGCCGGGAAAAAGTGGTGTATCCGGTGCGATTGTTGCCTGTGGTCGAAGTGACTTCGATATGGCGGATCTTGGAATCGGTATTTTTGGACCGGCACTAGATTTAAAAGGAAATTCGATTGCCGGAACAAAGATGCTTGAATTGCTTGTCCAGCGTCACCCCTAGGCAAACGAAAGCTGATCCAACAGCTTTGAGAGTTTCCGTTCGAGACGTTCGACTTCTTTTTTCTGTTGGGGTACTTGTGACGCAGGAACGGTGAAGATACGCCAACGTTCCAAGCGATTATACGTATCGTTGATATCACCCAATTGGGTCTGGATCCGTTTTAATCGGTCAACAGAAGACTTGGGAAAATCGGTGTAGGGACGCAAGTATTCTACCGTATACCTGTAAAATTTCGTCGCGAGTCGTAATTGGTGCATCATCTGGATGCGTTTATTTCCCTCCTTATGTTGGACTTTTTCATAATGGAGTCGTTTTTTATCGAATCGTTTTTCGGCAGTTTGGAGCAGTTCTTTTTCATCAATCCGTTTTAACTGTTTTGTTAAAGGACCGGCTAAAAACCGTCGGACGGAACGATCCAGTTCATTTGAGATCAACAGGTGCATCGTTTCGAGCAACGTCGCACGTTTTCCCTGGAGTTGGAGAGCAAGGTGCTCCGCAAACAGTTGTTCAATTGGAGAGTCAACGGATTGTTGGCTCAGTTGGACATCAAGATCACGGACTTGGCCAAATGCGTCCATCAGGCGTTTCCAGATGAGATAGATGGGTTCCTCCGTTTGATTGAGTAACTTAGCGAATGTAATCAATTTACGTAATCGAATCCGTGCCTGATGGACATCCTCCGGATTTTTAAAGGTTTGTGCTTCTTTTGCATAATGATTAAACGTCGACCATGTTTCCAACAATTCAAATGTTAAATTTTCGACATCACGATGATTCAAATGAATCCCTCCTTATGGATTTTACGTAGAACAGAGCATCATAGAATAACTTATTAAAAATAGGGGAATGTATTGCCCTGGAATGTGGTGGAACAATGTTAGAAACAACTACGCTACTTGGAAAGATTCAGCAGTTCATGAAGATCTTCTTTCCGATTCTGGTCACACAGGTAGCGTTTTACTTAATTAGTTTTTTTGATACAGTCATGGCTGGTCGATACGGATCAGCTGATTTAGCAGGTGTTGGAGTCGGAGCGAGTCTATGGGCACCCGTCTATACCGGGTTGACCGGTATCTTATTAGCCGTCGCTCCACTTGTCTCCCAGGCGATGGGCGCACGGAAGGAACGAGAAGTGAAACGAATCGTCGTTCAGGCGCTTTATGTGTCTGTCGTCATCATCCTCCTGACAATCATCCTTGGTTTTTTGCTTGTTAATCCGATTTTACATCAGATGGAATTATCGGACGAAGCACGTCATGTCGCCCGTGTGTATCTCATCATGTTAGGGTTTGGTATCATACCGATGTTTGTCTTCTTTGTCCTTCGTACGTTGATTGATTCCTTAGGGAAGTCGAACATTACGATGACGTTATTATTATTCTCTTTACCCATTAATGTCGCTTTCAATTATCTGTTTATCTTCGGAAAGTTCGGTTTTCCGGAATTGGGCGGAATCGGGGCAGGGGTCGCGACAGCGATCACCTATTGGATTTTATGTCTTGCGGTCATCGGTGTTGTCTTAAAAGGGGAACTGTTCCAACGCCTTGGGATTCTCCGACGTTTTTATAAACCGGATGTCAAGCGGATCAAAGAATTGATCTTACTTGGAGCGCCGATTGGTCTGGCGATTTTTTCAGAAGTCAGTATCTTTTCGGCAGTGACGTTGTTGCTCGGCGCTTACGGCGATGTCGTCATCGGAGCCTATCAGGCAGCAATCAACTTTGCGTCATTTGTCTACATGATTCCCCTCTCGGCAGCATCAGCACTGACGATCACGGTCGGCTTCGAGATGGGGGCCAAACGGGTCAAGGACGCGGTACAGTATGTCTGGATCGGTTTGTTGTTATGCCTTGCCGTGTCCTTGTTCTCCGGTGGATTGTTGTACGTCCAAAACGAACAGGTTGCAGCACTCTACAGTAATGACCCCGCTGTCATCGAGATGGCAGCACATTTCATGATCTTGGCGATTTTCTTTCAATTATCCGATGCGATCGCAGCACCGACTCAGGGGGCACTGCGAGGATTCAAAGATGTGAACGTCACCTTCATTCTGACGATTACTGCCTACTGGGTCATCGGTTTGCCACTTGGCTTTTATTTCGAGCGATTTACGGCACTTGGACCAGACGGCTATTGGTGGGGATTGATCATCGGACTTGCTGTCGGAGCCGGTCTTTTGTTACTCCGCTTGGTGCATCTCGTTAGAAAATCGAAGGAGGTCGTGAAATGAAGCTCAATAAACAGCGCCTCATGACGGTTGCGAAAATCATTTTGCCGATCGTCTTGATTGCATTCATTTTTTATCAAGGACAAAACGAGTTAAAAAGTCTGTCGTTAAAAGAATCGATTCGAGCGATTCAACAAATCCCGTCTTGGAAATTCATTTTGCTCATCATCGCTGGACTTGCAGCAGTCGCGACGATGTTCTTTTATGACTTCTTTTTATTGCGGTCGCTTCAAGCCAAAGTACCGCTCGGGTTGATTTTCCGGGCCTCTTGGATTGCCAATTCGTTTAACGGCATCATCGGTTTCGGTGGACTCGCCGGAATCGGTGTCCGCTCGGCACTATATCGTCCATTCGTCGAGGGCACTCGTCTATTGAAGGCGATTGGTTGGATGGCGCCAACGCTGATCAGTGGATTATCGATTCTATCGGCGTTGTCATTACTAAATGTTTTTCCGGCATTCGAAGTATTGGACTTAAAAAAATGGTTGTGGCCGGTCATCATCGGCGTTGCTTTTTTCTTCCCGGTCTATTTGTTGTTTACGTTCCGCCGGGGGAGCAGCAGTATTCGTCCGTCGTCGATTGCCCTCTATTCCTTAGTGTCACTCGCAGAATGGTTTAGTGCCGGAGTCGTCGTGTATTTGATTTTAGCGGCACTTGGGACAGACGTCAGTTTTTCAAAAGTCATCGGGGTCTTCATCATCGCAGCGACAGCTGGACTGATTTCGATGGTACCAGGTGGATTTGGATCGTTTGACTTAGTCTTTTTGATCGGCATGCAACGTGCGGGTGTCGAAGAGGGGATCGTCCTCACGGGATTACTGATTTACCGGTTGGTCTATTACTTGATTCCGTTTGTGATTGGTGTGATTTTCTCGGCACGTGAATTCAGTGGTCCCGTCGTCAAGATGATTGAAGACAAACCGATCGTCGGACCCTCAGTGGAAGTCGGAGGTGTCCTCTGGCGACTCCAGTTACGTTTCTTGAGTAAGGTCCGGCACTTTACATTAGCCTTGATCACCTTACTCGCCGGTATTACGATTTGGGGACTGGCGATTTTACCGCCGAACTCCACCCAATATGAATACCTGGAAGCACGTTTGCCGCATGAACTTTTATTGCTCGCAAACAGTTTCTTTTTAATGGCGGGCTTGTTGTATGTCTTACTGGCACCCTCCTTGTATCGTCGGACAAAACGTTCATTATATATGATCTATGGTGCGTCGTTCTTTGCCCTCATCGGGATGGCGCTTCGTGGATTTAACCTGATTTCCTTATCCGTCGTACTGATTGTTTTAATTTTGGTCACGATGTCACGAAATGCCTTTCATCGCGAACGCACTTTGATTACGACGACCCGTCTGATCCGTGCGAGTATCGCTGGCTTTTTGTATATCGGAGGGTTCATTTTCTTTGGTTACGCCTTTTATACGCTCGGATCAGCCGATGGGACAAAGGTCTATCCGGCTCATGAAATTTTTATGTTTGCTGCCAGCGCGACGATTTTTGCTCTTGTCTATACCCTCGTCTTCATTCGTTTATTTAATGCGTTTAACCAACCTGTCTTAGGAGAAAAATTAGATCAACAAAAAGTGACCGCCGTGTTAACGGAACAAGGCGGGAATTATTTAAGTCATTTGGCCTTTTTGGGAGATAAACGCTTTTTCTATTCCGAATCGGGTCGTTCGTTCATTCAATTCAGTCAAACGGGTAACCGGATCATGATGCTCGGAGACCCGAGTGGGGATCCGGCAGAACATTCCCAACTGATTGCGTGTTTTCTACGACGCGTCGAGGACTTGGGGTATATCCCGAACATCTATCAGATACAGGCACAAAACATGTCCCTGTATCATGATTTTGGATTCAACTTCTTTAAGTTAGGTGAGGAGGCAATCGTCGACATTACCAGCTTCACGGTTTCAGGAAAAAAACGGGCCGGTCTACGTTCCATTAAAAACCGGTTTGAACGGGAAGGGATGACGTTTGAAATCGTCGAGCCCCCCTTGACCAGCGACTTGCTTGACGAGTTACGAGACGTCTCGGATGACTGGTTAGGCGGGAAATCAGAAAAAGGCTTTTCACTTGGTTATTTTGATGAGTCCTATCTGAACCAAGCTCCGATTGGTATCATGCGTGATGCCCAAAATGAGATTCTAGGATTCATGACTTTCATGCCGGCATATCAAGAAGGTGTCTTGTCGATTGATTTGATGCGTTTTCGCCCAGATGGTCCGAACGGGATCATGGACGCGATGCTCATGCGTCTGTTTGAATATGCAAAGGAGCAGGGATACCATACGTTCAACATGGGGATGGCACCTTTGTCTTCCGTTGGTGAGGATGAAACCTCCTTCTGGCAAGAACGGGTCGCAGCCGATGTCTTTAACAACATCCGCTATATGTACAGCTTCACCGGCTTGAGACGGTATAAAGAAAAATACGATCCGAAATGGGAAGGACGCTACTTGGCGTACCGAAAACGTCAATCCTTGACGATGGCCATTTTCAAGGTAACGCGTCTCATCTCGAAGAAAAAAGACCGGATTTTATTACCGTAAGTGAAAGAAGATTCCTTTATCATAAGGGATCTTCTTTTTTGTGTTCGATTAAAATGTATAAAGGTCTATACAACTAGAATGAATGACGATATACTAAAGGTGAAGGAATAATGACGAACGGGATCATACAGGGAAAGGGAGCGAAGATATGACAAGCATCATTCATGCAGAAATCTATACAGGACAGGGAGTCATTCCGAACGGATTCATTCGATTTGATCGTGTGATCGAAGCGATTGGTGACATGACCGACTATACGCCAGCCGACGAAACCGTCATTGATCTGGGAGGGAAACGACTGATTCCAGGAATGATCGATATTCACATTCATGGTGGATATGATGTCGATACGATGGATGCGGATCCGGAAGCATTGATCCGGTTAAGCGAAGCGATGCTTGCAGAAGGAGTCACTTCCTTTTTTGCGACGACGATCACCCAGGACTGGAATCAAATCAGCCGGGCGTTGGAAGTCGCGCGAGACGTCATAGCCTCTCGCCAAACGACGATAGAAGGAATCCATCTCGAAGGTCCGTTCATCAATCCGGATTATGCGGGGGCACAACCTCTTGAATATATTGTTGAACCGGATGTCGAACAGTTTTTAAAATGGCAAGAGGTATCCGGAAATCAAATCAAGCTCGTCACCTATGCGCCGGAACGTCCGGGAGCGCGTGCTTTTGAAGCCGCAGTCCGAGCGACAGGGGCGGTTCCATCTGCCGGACATACGGACGCGACCTTTGATCAAAATCATTTAGGACAAGTCACACACGGCACGCATCTCTACAATCAGATGCGTGCCCTGCATCACCGGGAACCCGGAACGGTCGGATACTGTCTGCTTGAACGATCTGTTTATGCAGAAATCATTCCGGACGGGATTCATAGTTCCAAAGAGATGGTTGAATTCGCCTATCGGATGAAGGGACCAGAACGGTTGACAGTCATCACCGATGCCATGCGGGCAAAAGGGTTGTCGGACGGAGAATACGAGTTAGGCGGACAGACGGTCTACGTCAAGGACAGCGCAGCACGGCTAGCGAGCGGTCATTTGGCAGGGAGTGTCTTGACGATGGATCAGGCGCTCCGCAACATCATCACGTTTACCGGCTGTTCACTGGAACAAGCGGTACAGATGACTTCAGTCAACCAGGCGGAAGAATTTGGTCTGACACAAAAGGGGCGACTTGAACGAGGGAAAGATGCGGATTTTGTTGTGTTAAATGCGAATCTAGAAGTCGAACAGACGATTCACCGAGGAACGATCCATCAATTTAAAGGACGGAAGGGGTAACAGCTGATGAAATGGATGATTGTAAAAAAAGCAGAAGAATTAGCAAACGTCTCGTATCAATTACTAAAACAAGAAATTCTGAGACACCCGGAAGGTTTGACGATAGGTCTCGCGACGGGCAGCTCCCCGCTCGGTGTGTACGAAGAATGGCGTAAGGATCAACTAGATTGCCGGCACGTGACGACTGTCAACTTGGATGAATATGTCGGACTGAGTCCGGATCATCCGCACAGTTACCATACCTTCATGAAGGAACATCTGTTTGAAACGGTTACTTTCAAGGAATCCTATCTGCCGATCGGTAATACAGCGGATCCGGTTGAAGAAAGTGACCGGTACGAACATCTCGTCAGGACACTCGGGATCGATATTCAACTTCTTGGTATCGGCTCAAACGGACATATCGCGTTTAACGAGCCGGGAACTCCGTTTGATGCTAAGACGCATGTCACCGAACTAACGGAATCGACACGACTTGCCAATCAACGGTTTTTTGACCGCTTAGAAGATGTTCCGAGCGAAGCAATCACGATGGGAATCGGCACGATCATGGAAGCGAAAAAGATTTTGTTGGTGGCGTCGAGTGAACGGAAAGCGGAAGCGATCCGGGACATGATGGAAGGACCGGCAACAGTCGACTGTCCGGCGACCATCTTACAACGGCACGCAGATGTCATGGTCGTATTGGATGAAGAAGCGGCAAGCCTGTTATCGGAAGAAGCAAAACGGACTGGTCGGGCAGCGTATACGAATTTTATGAAATGAATCGGGAAACAACGGACTCGTCTTTCACGAAAACGGACTTTTAAAAGTCCATTTTTGGTAAGGCGAGTTTTTTTCTTTTGAAATCCGAATCGAAAAGCATGGACGTTCGTCAAGTAATGAAATCACACGATCTTAATCGAATCGTAAATTGACATTTCAATAAAAGTCCGGATAATGGAGAATAGTGAACTTTACAGAAAATTTACATGAAAATGAGGGCTTACAGATGCAGACGAGATCAGCAAGAAAGAGGCAACCGAGTGCTGGCAAGATGTTCATCAAAGTGATCGCGGCCTTGTTACTACTTTTGACTGTCATCGGTTCCGGTTATGCGGGAGCGGTTTTCATAAAAACGCAGGAAACATTAGCGAAAACACAAATCAACATTCCAGGTTCGAGTGCGAGTTCTAAATATGACGATGTTCCGTCCGAATCGTTTTTGATTTTAGGAACGGATGAGACAAAAGCCAGCAAATCACGGAATGAGCCCGCTCGATCAGATGTCATGATCGTCGGTGTCTTGAACAAAAAAACGGAACAATTGGTGTTGACGAGTATTCCTCGTGACTCGCTCGTTAACATCGACTATTCGAAATATGACGTGCCATACGGGAAGACGGGTGTCGAGCAGGATAAAATCACCCATGCCCACTACTTTGGTTCGATGGATCCATCCAGCTCATACAACGGAATCAAGTTAGCACGTGAGACGACTGAAAATTTGCTTGGAATTGAGATCAACCATGTCGTCAAAGTCAATTTCCAAGGATTTGTTCAATTGATCGATGCCTTAAACGGTGTAGATGTGGATGTCCGTTACGCGTTTAAAGAACAGGATTCAGCACGTAAGGCAGGCACGATTACCGTTGAAAAAGGGATGCAACATCTGACCGGAGAACAGGCACTCGCCTATGTCCGAAATCGTCACGATGATCCACTCGGTGATATCGGTCGGGGACAAAAACAGATGCAAGTCATTCAGGCAGTTGCGAAAGAGGCAGCGAGCTTCCGTTCGCTTGGTGCGTACCGTGATATTTTAGATGCAGTCGGAGACAACGTCGAGACGAATCTAGGTCCCAATGACTATTTACGTCTAGTGGACTTCACGACGGCATTACGTAATACGACCGAATACCAGTTAGCGGGAGAAGGGTATATCGGGATCAGCGGGAAATGGGAATATCATCTCGACCCAGACCAGCTTGACCGTGTCAAAGCAAACTTAACAAAAGCGATGCAAGGACAAGAAGTCTCACCGATCAAAGATGAAACGGAAACACCCGGACAAACCGATTCAACGACAGTCGAAGAACCTGTTCAATAAATCAAAAAAAGGGGCTGACTCAAAAATGAGGACGTCTCTCGATTAAAAGGAATGAAGGGAGGTGGATTTCCGATGTTTGATTCGGAAATCTACCTCCCTTTTCCTTCGTGAACAATAAGAATTTGCATAGAAACGGCCGATAATTCCGTGAAAGATGGAATCATCGGCCATTTGATTGATAGAGGACGGAAACGTTCATCCTCGACGCCCATGGAAAGCGAGGATGTCGGAAACGTCCGTCTCAAGGATTGATCTTGACCTGACTGATGAGTCAGACCCTTTTTTAGGGAATAATCAACGTCGTCGCTCCATCTCGACCGTAAAGGTGTACCGATCGCCACGATAAGCCGAAATGACGTATTCAAACGGTTGATCCGTCGCAAGGAAGGTCAATTGCTCGACCGATAAGACGGGCGAACTGATCGACAAACCGAGATGGTGGGCTTCTTCTTTTGTAGCGAGACGCGACTCGAACGTCTGACTGGCACGACCGAGGTTCAGCCCACTCGCTTCAGCGAATGCGTATAAGGAAGCAATCGCAACTTCCTGATTCAGACCCGGTAACAACTGTTCCGGAATATAGACGGTCTCAAGCGCGAGCGGTTGTTCATTGGCGATGCGTAAGCGTTTTAATTCATAAATCTTGGCACCTTCACGGATGCCCAGTTTATTTGCAATCGTCATTTCAGCAGCAATCACCTGATAGGACAAGAGTTCACTCGCTGGTTCGAGTCCGAGGTGTTCCATCTCCTCTGAAAAACTAGTCAATCCAGACAATTGCATGACGATTTTTTTATTGGCAACGAATGTGCCACGACCTTTTTGACGGATCAGATAACCCGCGTTGACAAGGTTTGAAATCGCTTGGCGAACCGTCATTCGGCTGATTTGATGTGCCTCAGCAAACTCTCGTTCAGAGGGGATCAAATCCCCTGGCTGCAACAGACCACTTTCGATTTGTTGTTTCAAGGCAGCTTCGATTTGATAGTAGATTGGAAGTGGTGAATTTTTATTGATGTGCTGAATCACGGCATTTCGTCCCTTCGCGGTCGATAGTCTTTCGTCTAGTGTACTAGGAAATGAAGGTGCCGACAAACGATTGTAGGCAATTTGTGGCATAATAGAAGCGAAATCAGATGAAGAAAGGTGGGCGTAGGATGCGTCTTGAACAAATTTATCCGACGGTTCGGACATTCGAAACCGTTGTAGCGGATATGAAAGAACAACAGGGGTATTGGGTCGCGTTGGAAAAAAGCTATTTTTACCCGGAAAGTGGAGGACAGCCAGCTGATCGCGGGACGCTGAATGGAATCGAGGTGCTGGATGTCCAACTAATAGAAGGCATCGTTTGGCATCTGCTGAACAGTCCGCTTCTTGGAAAAACTGTTCACGGTGAAGTCGATGATGCAGTCCGGACGGATCATGCGGCGCAACATACAGCCCAACATGTCATTTCGGCGATTTTACAAGATGAGTTTCAGATTAAAACCGTCAGTTTTCGAACAGGATCAGAAGAATCGACACTCGATCTTGCGACGGACCAGTGGGACGAGAAATTACAGAACCGGCTTGAGGAACGGTTACGTCAGGTCATCGTGGCCGGACATGTCATCACGGCTACAGAATACGAAGAGGCGGAGGCTTTGGCATTACCATTACGAAAAATGCCTCAAGTGACTGGTCAAATTCGAGTTGTCCAAATCGGTGAACTCGATTATAGTGCATGTGGCGGAACACACCTTGAATCAACATCAGAACTGGAGTTGATTTTATTTACGGGTCAAGAAAAGATTCGGGGGAATATCCGATTGACGTATGTCGCAAAGGACCGGGCGTTTCGATTACTCACGACAGAACGACGTGTCTTGTCGGAAACTGCACGTTTCTTATCGGCTAAAAAAGATCAGGTCCGTGACGTCGTCGACGAACTGAAACAAGATCAAATCCGGTTGAATCGACAAGTCGGTCAAGCAGAGGACGCGCATGTCCAAACCGTTCTGAAACAGCTCTTGAACGGACCGGAGCAGATTCTAGTGCTTCACCATGAGCAGGAAGATATCCGTTTTTCAGAAAAAATCGGTAAAGCATTGGTAGAAGCAGGGCGTACTGTACTTGTCTGGAACGAGGTCGCTAAGAAACTCTTGATGTACAGCACGGGACGTGTGCATCTCGGACAGTTTACGAAAACACACGTCAAACAGTTTAATGGCCGCGGTGGCGGAAGCGAAACGAACGCGCAAGTTTTGTTCGTAACGCATGAAGATGCACTGGCCTTTGTAGAAGCATTAGAGGAGGAATTACATACATGACCGTCATACAAGTAAAAACAACAGAGCATAAGCAAGCTGTACGCATGATCCGGGAACGTGTTTTCGTCGAGGAACAAGGCGTCCCGCGCAATCTTGAATATGATACACATGACGAAACGGCAATCCATCTCCTCGTTCTCGATGAGATGAATCGTCCGGTGGCGACGGGCAGAACCCGCCCGTATGACGAGCAACGGATGAAGGTGGAACGTGTCGCCACGCTTGCTGCGACACGCGGAAAAGGGTATGGCGGTGAACTGATGCGGGCGATGGAACGGATTGCACGCCGTGAAGGACGGACGATTTTGACGCTTGGTGCGCAAGTCCAGGCGATTCCCTTTTATCAAGGACTTGGTTATGCCATCGTCTCGGATGAATTTGATGATGCCGGGATTCCGCATCGGACGATGGAGAAGAAAATTTGATGGAATTTGATGAGAAATCCTGAAAAAGGGTTTCTTTTTTTTGATATCTATGTATATATATAATTCATAGTGAATTTTTATACAGATAGATACAGTCGACTTCAAGGAGGAATTGGGAATGACGAAACAAAAATTGATTTTAGCGTATTCAGGTGGACTTGATACTTCGGTCGCCATCAAATGGTTGAGCAAGGACTATGATGTCGTCGCGTTATGCATGGATGTCGGTGAAGGAAAAGATTTGACGGTCATCAAAGAAAAAGCATTGCTCGTCGGAGCCGTCGAATCGATCGTTCTTGATGTCAAAGAGGAGTTTGCGAACGAGTTTGTTTTGCCAGCCCTTCAATATGGAGCACATTATGAAGGAGCTTATCCTTTGATTTCGGCACTATCCCGTCCGTTGATCGCTGAAAAACTGGTCGAAGTGGCCCATGCGCACGGCGCAACGGCAGTCGCTCACGGCTGTACCGGAAAAGGAAATGACCAAGTCCGGTTTGAAGTCTCGGTCGCGGCCCTCGATCCGTCACTCGAAGTCATCGCGCCAGTCCGGGAGTGGAAATGGTCACGGGAAGAAGAGATTGCCTATGCTAAGGAAAATGATGTCCCGATCCCGATTAACCTCGACAGCCCGTATTCAATTGATATGAATCTTTGGGGACGGAGTAACGAGTGTGGCGTCCTTGAAAACCCGTGGACAGAACCTCCGCAAGATGCGTATGCGTTGACGGTGGCACCGGAAGAAGCACCGGATCAAGCAGAAGAAATCGTCATCGGTTTTGAAGCGGGTGTACCGACTTCAATCAATGGAACAGCCTATCCACTCGCAAAACTGATCACAGAACTCAACATCATCGCCGGGGCACATGGCGTCGGACGGATTGACCATGTCGAGAACCGTCTTGTCGGGATCAAGTCACGTGAAGTGTATGAGTGCCCGGGTGCAACGGTTTTACTTAAAGCACATGCTGCTTTAGAGACAATCACGCTGACTAAGGATGTTGCTCACTTCAAACCGATTTTAAGCAAACAATATGCAGAGACGATTTATAACGGATTGTTCCACGCACCGTTAACAAAAGGACTGAAAGCCTTCTTGACAGCGACACAACAAGATGTGACGGGCGAAGTCCGCGTCAAACTGTACAAAGGGAACGCGACCGTTACAGGACGTCAGTCAACTGTTTCGCTGTATGACGAGAAACTCGCGACTTACACAAAAGAAGATGCATTTGATCACGAAGCGGCAAAAGGATTCATTAAATTGCATGGTCTAGCGATTGCGACACATGCAAGTGTCCATCGTCAGGAAGGCGTGAAAAAATGACGAAACTATGGGGCGGACGGTTTACGGAAAGTGCTTCCGCTCAGGCGGAGGCATTCGGCGCATCGATTTCATTTGATCAAAAATTGGCGGCTGTCGATTTACAAGGCAGCTTGGCCCATGCACAGATGTTATACGAACAAGGAATTCTCGAGGAGACGGAATGGAAACAAATCGAAGCCGGTCTGCAACGATTACGACAGACGATTGATCAGCATGTCTATTCGCTTGCAGATGAAGACATCCATATGAATCTCGAACGGTTGTTGACGGAGCAGATTGGTCCCGTCGCCGGGAAGTTGCATACAGCACGCAGTCGAAACGACCAAGTCGCGACCGATCTCCATCTTTGGATGGAGCAACATGTGCTCGAACTGTTGACGAGTATCCGTAACTTACAATCTGTCATCACGGGACAGGCAGATCAGCACATCGAAACAATCATGCCCGGTTATACGCATCTCCAACGGGCCCAACCGATTTCGCTGGCCCATCATTTACTTGCCTATTTTTGGATGTTTGAACGGGATGCCGATCGATTAACGGATAACTTGAAGCGGATTCGGATGTCGCCACTCGGTGCCGGTGCACTTGCCGGGACGACGTTCCCGATCGATCGGTTCAAATCAGCCGAGTTGCTTGGTTTTGAGCACGTCTATCCGAATAGTTTAGACGCCGTCTCGGATCGTGATTTTGTCATCGAATATCTCGGAATCGCCTCGACAGTCATGATGCACCTGTCGCGGTTCTGTGAAGAAATCATCATCTGGGCGTCGCAAGAGTTTTCTTTCATCGAGTTATCTGATGCGTTCTCGACCGGTTCAAGCATGATGCCACAGAAAAAGAATCCGGACTTCGCGGAATTGATTCGTGGGAAGACAGGACGGGTATATGGAAACTTGATGGGGTTCTTGACGACGATGAAAGCATTACCACTCGCTTACAATAAAGATATGCAAGAAGATAAGGAAGGCGTCTTTGATACGGCTGATACGGTGTTACAATCGGTTCAGATTTTTACCGGGATGCTTGAATCCGCTACGTTTAAGACAGAAGCGCTCAAGAAGGCGACGATGCAAGACTTCTCGAATGCAACGGAACTGGCAGATTATTTGGTCACAAAAGGCATACCCTTCCGTGAAGCACACGAAATCGTCGGGAAAGCCGTCCTGCATTGCGTCCAATCAAATTGTTTCTTAAAAGATTTGACGCTTGTGACGTATCAGACGTTCCATCCGGTAATCGGGGAAGACGTCTATCCGTTACTTGATCCGGTTCAAGCCGTCGCACGACGGGGAAGCTATGGTGGGACTGGTTTTGATGCTGTCCGAGAACAATTGACATCGGCGAAGCAGAAGCTGGAAGAAGGATAAAAATCAAAAAAGTTTGGCAAATCACTGGATTTAACAAAAAATGTTTGCTATAACTGTAACTAACAACCGACAGATAGAGGCGCGGATGACATCAGTAGCAACACTGACAAAGGCAAGCATGCCAAGTGATGTGAAAGGGGAAATCCGCCGAAGTGAACAGGAAAATGCTTTTTCCTGATTGCTGGTACAACGGTTAAGATCCGTTGTACTGCCGAAACCCACGTTTCGGAGCGCTATCTTACGTAAAAGAACGTATGACACTGTCATCGTTTGTCCGATCGTGATAACGACGGGCCGTAGGAACGCTCCTACCGGCCCGTCGTTTTTTTCTGTTTCGGGACAAAAGGAGATAGGATTGTGACAACTGTACTTAAATTTGGTGGTAGTTCGGTTGCGACTGTCGAACAGATTCAGTCTATTGCGAATTATTTGAAGAATCGGACGGATCAAGGTGAAAAATTAGTCGTCGTCGTATCAGCAATGGGGAAAATGACAGACTCCTTGATTGCGCAGGCCCAGGCAATCACGGATCGGCCGGAACGCCGTGAACTCGATCGTCTGCTTGCGATTGGTGAGGAACAGACAATCTCGCTCCTTAGTATTGCCTTGAACTCACTCGGGACAAAAGCACTGTCGCAGACAGGTGCTCAAGCCGGCATCAGTACGATGGGGCTCCATACGAAAAGTAAAATCAAACAGATTGATGGTGGATTGCTTCGGAAAAAACTGGAGACCTACGATGTCATCATCGTTGCTGGTTTCCAAGGAGTCAATGAACTGGGGGATGTCACGACACTCGGACGTGGCGGATCCGATACGACTGCCGTCGCACTGGCAGCCGTTCTCGATAAACGCTGTGAAATCTATACGGACGTCGATGGAGTATATACGGCAGATCCACGGATTCATGCCGCGGCCCAACCGATTCCACATATTTCATATGATGAGATGATGGAAATGAGTGCGCTCGGATCAAAAGTCATGGAGATGCGTAGTGTCGAGCTTGGTAAAAAATATGGTGTGCATATCTTTGTTGGGAAAACACTTGAATCGGAAAGAGGGACTTGGATCATGGAGGTAACGGAAACGATGGAACAAAAAGCGGTCACGAGTGTCAGTGTGACGAAAAACGTCATGACAGTATCGATTAAACATGTACCGCAGACGAACTCAGCGGTCGCGGATATCTTTGAATTGTTATCGGGTCGTCACGTCAACATCGATATGATCAGTCAGACGACGTTTGACAGTGACATCTTCCTCTCCTTCTCTTGTCCGTTAGACGAAGAAGAGTTTTTGGAAGAAGCGTTGCAGGACATCATGGAACGTTTTCCAACGGTAAAGGTTGATCGGCATAACCAACACGCTAAATTATCCGTTGTCGGAATCGGGATGCGTGACGCAACCGGGGTCGCCTCAAAATTATTTGCGACATTCCGGGCAGAAAATATCACGTTTTATCAAGTTACGACATCAGAAATCAGTATTTCGTATACGATTGCTCAAGCCGATATCGAACGAACGGTCGCAGCGATTGCAAACGCATTTGAATTGTAAGGAGGAAATGAGATGTATCATGTAGCAGTCATTGGCGCAACGGGCGCTGTCGGACAAAAAATGTTACAAGTCTTGGCCGAACTCGATTTTCCAGTTCGTCAGATTTCAGCCTATGCGTCCGCGCGTTCCGCAGGCAAAACGGTTCAATTTAAAGGACAAGACATCATGATTCAAGCCTTGTCGGAGCAGATTACAGATGACGGAATCGATGTTGCCTTGTTCGCAGCGGGGGGAACAATCAGTGAACAGTATGCACCGTTACTTGCGAACGCAGGGACACTCGTCGTTGATAATTCAAGTGCTTTCCGGATGCAAGCCGGTATCCCGCTTGTCGTTCCGGAAGTGAACCCCGAAGCGATCGGACCGAAAAACCGGCTGATTGCAAATCCGAACTGTTCGACCATTCAATCCGTCGTCGCCCTGGCGCCGTTACAACAATTTGGACTGAAACGCGTCAACTATACGACGTATCAAGCCGTGTCCGGTTCGGGACAAAAAGGGATCGAAGATTTAGCACGGGGAAGTCGTGGTGAAGAACCGGTCAATTATCCGCATCCGATTTTTGATAATATCTTGCCGCATATCGATGTGTTTTTACCGGACGGTTATACAAAAGAAGAACAAAAAATGATCGATGAAACACGAAAAATCTTTCAGTTGCCGGAGTTGCCGGTCAGTGCGACATGTGTCCGCGTACCGGTCACGAATGCCCACTCGGTTGCGATCAACGTGACGTTCGAGCAGGAGACGACAGTTGAAGCGATTCGCGCTGCATTGATTGACGCACCAGGTGTCGTCCTTGTCGACGATGTCAGTCAAAATCAATACCCGATGCCGCTTGACGCGAGTGGAACAGATGATGTCTATGTCGGACGGATTCGTCAGGATCAAAGTTTCCCGAATACGTTCCATATTTGGTGTGTTGCCGATAACATCCGGAAAGGTGCTGCATCGAACGCTGTCCAAGTGGCGCGCCAAGCGCTCGAAAGTTCAATCCATTCTTAAAAAACCGAGGAGGAACCTGATATGTTTAGAGGAGCAGGAACAGCACTCGCCACACCGTTCACATCAACGGGTGAACTGGACTTAACGGTATTTGAACAACTGATCGAACAGCAACTCGCAGCAAACATTCAAGCACTTGTCGTCGGTGGGACGACAGGAGAAGGATCGACGCTGACGAACACAGAATTTGAGACGTTGCTGACGACGGCTGTCCGTGTGACAGCTGGACGTGTCCCGGTCATTGCCGGAACAGGGACGAACAATACGGCTCAAACGATTGAAAAAACACAAACAGCGGCACGCCTCGGAGCAGATGCGGCGATGCTCGTGACACCTTATTACAATAAGACGTCGCAAGCAGGGCTCGTGGCTCACTTTACGGCTGTTGCCGATGCTGTTGACCTACCGATCATGTTATATAACGTCCCGTCCCGAACAGGTGTCGCAATTGCTGTCGAGACGGCAGTGACGTTATCGAAACACCGAAACATCCAAGCGTTCAAAGAAGCGAGTGGGGATGTCAGTTTCATGGGAGAACTGATGACGGCCTTACCAAAAGACTTTGCTGTTTTCTGTGGCAATGACGACCAGATCCTGCCGTACATGGCATGGGGGGCACAAGGTGTGATTTCCGTCTTGTCGAATCCATACCCAGCGGAAACGCAGGCACTTGCAGAAGCCTTGCTCGAAAATGATTACGAAACGGCTCGTCGCCTCCAGAGTGATCTGATGCCCGTCATTTCCGCCTTGTTCAGCGATGTCAATCCGATCCCGGTCAAAGCAGCTCTTGAAGAAATCGGAATTGCCGTTGGAGCACCTCGTCTGCCGCTCGTCCGTCAGTCGGATGCGGGACATGCTCACTTGATTGAGACGATGCGAAGTTATAAAGGAGTGGTTGGATGAAACTTGCCATTCACGGATACGGCGCAACGGGACATTACGTCCATGAACTGGCACCGGACGCGGTCGTTGCGGTAATTGATAAAACAAAGACCGCTGCAGATGTTCCCTCATACGGAACGCTCGCAGAGCTAGAGGAATCAGTCGATGCAATCATTGACTTTTCGCATCCAAGTTTGTTGCCGGACTTACTGGAATACGGTCTGAAGACGAAAACACCACTCGTCATCGCGACGACCGGTTTCTCGGAAGCGGAATTGCAGACGATTCGCGACGCCTCAAAACAGATTCCAATTTTCCAATCGTATAACATGTCGTTTGGGATTGCGATGATGCAACAGTTGTTAAAGACACTGGTGCCGCTCGCCGGAGCATTCGACATCGAACTGCTTGAGAAACACCATAATCAAAAAGTCGATGCACCAAGCGGGACAGCGGAACTGTTGTTGCGGACGATACAAGACCTGCGGGATGTCAAACCGGTCTACGAACGGGAATCGACACGCGAGAAGCGGGAAGCAAACGAAATTGGGATGCACTCGATGCGTGGCGGAACGATCTTCGGGGAACATGAAGTATTATTCGCCGGCGTCGATGAATTGATTGAAATCAAACACACGGCGTTATCAAAAAAAGTTTTTGCTTCAGGTGCCATCAAAGCGGCGGAAGCGCTCATTCAAAAATCAGCGGGACTCTATACACTGGAGACGCTTTACACACAGGAGGATTCACATGTTATTAACTGATGCTTATGAAATTGCGAAATTCATTAAAGATGCTAAAAAACAAACACCGGTCAAACTGTATGTCAACGGGGACCTGGCAGGACTGACGATTGAAGGTGCAACAGCCTTCGGAACGGATCAATCGAAAATTTTCTTCGCCGATGCAGGACTTGCTTCGACATTCTTAGAAGAGAATGCAGACCGGATTACTGAGGTGCACGTCGAATATGACCGTCGCAACAGTGCCGTGCCGATGCTCGATACACGCCATTTGAATGCCCGGATCGAACCAGGTGCATGGATTCGGGATCATGTCGTCATCGGCGATAACGCGGTCATCATGATGGGTGCAATCATTAATATCGGTGCATCAATCGGAGATGGTACAATGATAGATATGAACGCTGTCGTCGGTGCACGCGGGACGATTGGTAAAAACGTTCATGTCGGTGCCGGCGCCGTGGTCGCAGGGGTCCTTGAACCACCTTCGAAAACACCGGTCATCATTGAAGACGGTGTCTTAATCGGAGCGAATGCCGTCATCTTAGAAGGTGTTCGTGTCGGAAAAGATGCGGTCGTCGCAGCAGGCAGTGTCGTCACAGAAGACGTCCCTGCCGGCAGCGTAGTGGCTGGTACGCCAGCACGTGTCATCAAACAGAAAGATGCAAAAACAGCAGAGAAGACGCAACTGGTGGATGATTTACGTTCACTCTGATTGACGTCGAAGAGGAGGAAAACACATGGCAGTGGATACACAGTATGGAGAAGCAATTTGGTTAGACGGGGTTTTTCATGATCCAAAAGAGGCAACTACGAGCGTCATGTCCCATGCGATTCATTACGGAAGCGGATTCTTCGAAGGCATCCGTGCGTATGCGACACCGGATGGTCCGGCGATTTTCCAATTGACGGAACATATTGAACGTCTGTTCCGCAGTTGCGCGTTTTATCATGTGACGATTCCTTATACAGTGGAAGAACTTGTCCAAGCGACGATTGATCTTGTCGCCAAAAACGGCTTTGAATCTTGTTACATTCGTCCATTTGTTTTCCTCGGTACACCGTGGCAAGCATTGATGGCTAAAGATACGACGGTCCACGTCGGAATTTCTTGCTGGGAACTCGGTGAATACTTTGATAAAGGTGTTGGCATCCGGGCGAAAGTCGCTTCATACCGCCGCGTTTCATCGACAATGATGCCGATGCAAGCAAAAGCAGCTGCCAACTATATGAACTCGCAACTCTTAAAAGGAGAAGCACTTCGTGATGGATTTGATGAAGCGATTGCCCTCGATATGAACGGAAACGTCAGTGAAGCGAGTGTCGCGAACTTGTTTATGTTGAAAAACGGAACGATCTATACACCATCGCTCGATTGTTCGGTTCTTGATGGCATCACGCGTCAAGTGGTCATGCGTCTTGCACAAGATCAGGGATATCCTGTCGTCGAACGTCATATCGGTCGGGATGAGTTGTATGTTGCGGATGAAATCTTCTTAACAGGAACGGCTGCAGAAATCACAAGTGTCGGTGAAATTGATCATATCGTCATCAACGGCGGAACACGGGCTGTCGCGGATGAATTACTTGATCTCTACCGTCAAACCGTCTCGGGTCAATTGCCACAATATGCATCGTGGTTGACTTACGTGACGCCAGCCATCGCAGAATGAGTTCAAGAACAATCGTTACAATCGATCGGGAAGCGGTGCGACGAAATGTCGCATCGGTTTTCGCCCGGTCCAATAAGCAGATTTTTGCCGTGGTCAAAAATAATGCCTATAATCTAGGGATGATTGAAATGGTCGCCACATTGATGGAAGCCGGTGTTCGTCATTTTGCCGTCGCGGAAGTCTACGAAGCAATTGAAATTAAAACGAATTTTCCAGACAGTTATGTACTGGCGATGAATCCGGCGTCGCACTTCAAAGAAGTCCGCCTGCACGGTGTTGCCCTTGGAATTCCTTCGCTCGATTGGCTGACACGTCATCAGGCTGATTTGTCGGGAATCGAACTCCATCTCAAAGTGAATGTCGGGATGAACCGTTTTGGTGTCAGTTCGCTTCAAGAAGCGTTATCAGTGCTTGAGACAGTACGCGAACAAGATCTTGCGTTGACAGGTCTCTATACACATTTTCCACTGGCGGATGAACCGGGGGCCGATCACGATGGTCAAGTCGAACGGTTTTTAGAAATCACCGATGTGTTACGAACAAAACAATCGTTCCCTTACATTCATGCAGAAAACAGTGCAACGATCGTCAAACATGATCCACGGCTCGCATTTTGTAATTATGTCCGTCCTGGTATTTTCTTGTTTGGTTACTCACCGATTGAAAAAATGGATTGGTTGATTCCTTCACTCCGGATGACGACGGAAGTCGTTGAGATTCGTCAAGTGGAAGCAGGGGAACACGTCGGATATGGTACGTCTTATACGGCGCCAGAAACGATTCGTGTCGCCGTTCTGCCGGTTGGATATGGAGATGGGGTTGTCCGCGGACGCTCATCGCTTCCAGTCATCATCAACGGGAAAAGATATCCGATCATCAGCAAATTGTTCATGAGTCATACGTTCATCGCCATCGATTCAACGGTTCAAATCGGTGACAAGGTTGTGCTCTATGGGGACGGCATCGAAATCGATGATATTACCCGGACCGGGACAGCCAACAATTCGGAACAGATGTGTGCCCGCTCATGGCGTTTGACACATCGTTATTTATAAGGGGGAATCCAGATGTACGGAAGCCAATATTTGACGGAACAAGAGAATGAATTACAAATCGATGGTGTGGCGGCAACGGCGCTTGCAAAACAATACGGGACACCGCTTTATGTCATGGCAGAACGTGAATTGACAGACCGTCTGGTGACCGTACGGGATGCCTTTTTAGAGAAATATCCGAACACGTATGCCTCGTTTGCTTCCAAAGCGTTGACGATTGGTGCGGTGTACCAGCAAGTCGTAAAGCATGGTCTCGGCATTGATGTCGTCACTGGCGGTGAACTATATATTGCCCGTAAAGCGGGTGTGCCGGCGGAACGAATCTACTTCCATGGCTCGAACAAATCGACACAAGATTTACGGTATGCCGTGGATGAGGGAGTCGGGAAGATTGTTATCGATCATTATGGAGAGATCGCCCAACTCAATCAAATTGCGGCAGATGCCTGTCAAACCGTTCAGGTATTGATTCGGATTGTACCGCAAGTCATTGGCGGTGCGCACACGAAAATTCAGACCGGCGGTGTCGATACGAAGTTCGGTTTCTCGACGCATGATGATTCGTATCTTGAAGCGATCGAAGCGATTCTTGCATCCGAACACTTAGTCTTGCTTGGTATTCATTGTCACGTCGGTTCACAAATTCAAGAGATCGAACTGTTTGAACGGACGGCGCGGACGATGATGGGGTTTGTCGAAACGATCCGGGAGCGGACGTCCTTCGTCGCAAGCGAAGTCAATCTCGGCGGTGGTTTTGGGATTGCCTATACGCAAGACGATCAGCCGCTTGATTTTGAACAAACGATCGAGCGGGTCATGACCATCATCGACGTCGAGACGACACGTCTTGCAATCGACCGACCACGAATCGGCATCGAACCAGGTCGTTGGGTTGTGGCTAATGCCGGAACGACGCTTTACACGGTCGGGGCGATCAAGGAAGTGCAGGGTGTCAGAACGTACCTGTCAGTTGATGGCGGTATGGCCGACAATATCCGTCCTGCTTTATACGGGGCCGTGTATGAAACCGTCATCGCCAATCGAATCAAAGGAGAAACACGACATGTGACGGTCGTGGGTGCAGCTTGCGAGTCCGGTGATCTGGTTGCCGAGTCGGCGAACGTGGCAGATCCGGTCAGTGGCGATACACTGGCTGTCTTTGGGACGGGTGCCTACAACTATTCGATGGCAAGCAACTACAATCAATTTTTACGACCGGCCGTCGTCTTCGTCAACAAAGGAGAGTCCCGCGAAGTTGTTCGTCGACAGACCTATGCCGATTTGATCCAGTGTGATCTCGGACTGGAAAACATTCCATCCTCTTAAAACTAAAAAACACCTTCGTCTTCAACGGACGAAGGTGTTTTTGGTTACTTCGGAATGACGAGGACTTGTCCCACCGAAATCAAATTGACATTGGTGATTTTGTTGGCACTGGCGAGAGCGGTGACGGTGACACCATATTTCGTTGCGATCGAATATAACGTATCTCCTGCTTTGACCGTATAAGTGACGGTCGCAGGCGGAGGTGTCGTTCCCGGAATGACAAGAACTTGACCAACGTTGATCAAATTATAGTTCGTGATATTGTTTGCTTTGGCGAGAGCTGCGACGCTGACATTGTAGAGGTTAGCGATTTTGTAAAGGGTATCGCCCGATTTGACGGTGTAGGTTTTACTGCCACTTGGAGGCAGTTTCAGCAATTCTGAAATCGTGACGAATTTATACCCTTTGGCTTTGAGTTGTGAAATCATCGAAGGTAGGGCAACAGGTGTTCCGGGGGCACCGGCACCAGTATGCATCAGAACGATTGAACCCGGGACGACATTGGGGACGACACGCGCCAAAATAGCGCTTGAACTGATACCTTTCCAGTCTGTCGTATCAATGTTCCACTGAATCGTTTTTGTATAACCGGCATTTCCGACGGCTGCTAAGACGGCACTGTTACTTGCACCAAACGGCGCACGGAAGATTGGTTTGGTTGTTCGACCGGTCAGCGATTTGATTAACGTTTCTGTCTTAGACAGTTCGCTCGTCATTTGTGCGGCGGTCAATTTCGTGAAGTCTGGATGCGTGTAGGAGTGATTTCCGATTTGATGAGTGGGGGTGGCGGTCGCGATGTTTTTAATCCGCTGAGGGTGGTTGTTGGCTCCAGTACCCGTCAGGAAGAAGGTGGCTTTGACATTGTTACTTTTTAAGATGCTCAAAATTTTTGTGATGTTCCCACCGTCTGACCCATCATCAAATGTCAACGCGACGACTTTACTGGTCGTTGAACCTTTCGTGACGAACGTCGAACTTGCTGCATCTGCTGTCAAACCGTAACTGAAGAAAGGAAAAAGCGATATCAGCACGATCATGATGATTCGAATCCACTTCGTATGCATGTGTATTTCGCCTCCTTTTTCTAGGATGACTGTCTCTCACTTGTCTCTACTTATCTATTACCCTTTTTGAGCAATAAAACTAAAAAAGAGGGAAATAATTCCCCAATCATTGTTGGTTCAAACGGAATAAACTGAGATAATTGTTTAATCATGAAATGAACAGGGAAAACATGATATATGGAAATAGTAAAAGGAGTGGAATATGAATGATTGAATTTAAAAACGTTGGCAAGCAATTTAAAGATAACGTTGTCTTAAAAGGCTTGACCCTCGAAATCAAAGAGGGTGAACTGGTTGTCTTCATCGGACCAAGTGGTTGTGGGAAAACGACGTCCCTTAAAATGATCAACCGATTGATTGAACCATCGTCAGGTACGATTTTAGTGAACGGGAAAGATATCATGAAAACGGATACGATTGAATTACGTCGTCATATGGGATACGTCATTCAGCAAACTGGTTTATTTCCACATATGACCGTTCGGGAAAACATTCAGTTGATTGCCGGTCTCGAAGGAAAAGATCATGATCAAATGGACCTTCGGACAGAAGAATTGCTTCAAATGGTCGGGCTGGATCCAAAACAATTCATTGATCGTTATCCAAGCGAATTGAGTGGTGGACAACAACAGCGGGTTGGTTTCGCCCGAGCGTTGATGAATGACCCAGATGTCATCTTAATGGATGAACCGTTTAGTGCGCTTGACCCCGTCACACGAAATGACCTCCAAGAAGAATTATTCAACCTCCAAGAAGAAGTCAAAAAAACGATTGTATTCGTCACCCACGATATGGATGAAGCGATTAAGTTAGCCGATCGGATTTGTATCATGCGTGATGGGGAAATTGTTCAATTTGATACACCGGAAGAAATCTTACGTCACCCGAAAGACGAGTACGTCGAATCATTTATCGGGAAAAATAAGATTTGGAGCAGCCCGGCGTTTATCAAAGCAGAGGACATCATGATTGAAGATCCTGTCTCAATCAGCGGAAAACGAACGTTATTACAAGGGATTGAAATCATGCGTGGACGCAAGGTCGACAGTCTGTTGATTACGGATCGCGACCGGATCCTGCAAGGAATCGTCAAGTTGAAAAACATTCAAACTGCACCTGACAAGGGAGTACGAATCGAAGACGTCATGGAAGGTGAACTCGTCGCCGTCGATGAACAAGACTCGTTGCTTGATGTACTTGAAGTCATGAACCATGAAGAAACAGGTTATTTACCTGTCACCAACAAATCGGGTCAATTACGTGGATTAATTACAAGAAGTAGCTTACTTTCCGTCTTGAGTGAGCAGTTCATTCAGGAGGAGGAAGTACAATGAGTGGATTTTTAGATTATGTGCAAAATAATACCGGTCAGATTTTTGACTTATTACTTGAACACCTACAGTTAACTGTGTTTGCCGTCGTCATTGCGGTCATACTCGGTATTCCAATCGGGATTCTGATTACACGGTATCAGCGGTTTGCAAAACCCGTACTCGCCTTGACGAGTGTCGTCCAAGCCGTTCCGAGTCTTGCTTTACTTGGATTCTTGATTCCATTTATCGGCATTGGATCAACACCAGCCATTATCATGGTCGTCTTGTATTCCTTACTTCCGATCGTCAAAAATACGTATACAGGTTTATCAAGTATTCCAGGAGATATGTTGGAAGCTGCAAAAGGGATTGGACTGACCGAACGACAAGTTTTAGGAAAGGTTCAAATTCCGCTTGCTTTACCAATCATGATGGCTGGAATTCGGATCTCGGCCGTGACGGCTGTTGGTCTGATGACGATTTCTGCCTTTATCGGTGCCGGTGGACTTGGTTATCTTGTCTTCTCGGGTATCCAGACAGTCGATAATAATCAAATCCTTGCCGGAGCGATTCCTGCAGGTATCTTAGCCCTTGCGATTGACTTCATCGTCAGTCGGATCGAATATTCTGTCGCACCAAACGGAATTCAGCTGGCAGACGGTCGAATCAAAAGTAAAGCCCGTAAACGCCGGAAAGCGATGACGGCCGGGAAGAAAATTGCCATCGTGAGTATCATTTTCCTGCTGATTGGTGGAACGGTCGCGTATTCGTTCTTAAAAACGGATAAGATCGTCATCGGTTCAAAAAACTTTACCGAACAATTGATTTTAGGAAACATGTTAGCAGACTTGATCGAGGAGAAAACCGATCTCGAAGTCGAACGTCAACTCAACCTGGGTGGGACGAAAGTTGCCTATGGTGCTTTAGAAACGGGCGAGATTGATGCCTACGTCGAGTATACAGGGACGTTATTGATTGATGTCTTGAAACAGGATGTCGAGACTGATCCAAAAGCCGTTTATGAAAAGGTAAGTAAGATGATCCCGGCGAAAAGTCAGGTCGATGTTCTCGATTCAATTGGTTTTAATAACACGTATGCGTTGGCGATGACAAAAGAAGATGTCGAAAAATACGATTTGAAGACCGTATCCGATATGGCAGCAGTCAGCAATCGTCTTATTCTCGGATCGACGATCGAATTCGCGAACCGTGAAGATGGATACCTCGGATTGAAAGAGAAATACCCTGATATGAAATTCCAAGATGTTCAGCCTGTTGATGGGGGACTTCGTTATACCGCATTGACGAACGGGAAAACGAATGTCATCGATAGTTTCTCGACAGACGGTTTGTTAAAGAAATTTGATTTGACCGTTCTCGAAGATGATAAAGAATTTTTCCCGCCGTACTATGCAGTCCCGATTGTGCGTCAAGAAACGTTGGAAGAACATCCGGAACTGAAGGAAGTCCTGAATCTGTTGAAGGATAAAATCACAGATGAAAAGATGCAAGAATTGAACTTTAAAGCGGATGTCGAAAAAGAGCGTCCGGAAGACGTGGCACGTGACTTCTTGATTGAAGAAGGATTAATCAAAAAGTAACGAAAAGAGAGCCGAGGCGGGAATCCGCTTCGGCTCTTTGTTATGCGCGCTGACGCGCTATATCGTTTTGGAAAATAGGTAATCCGGATTAGATCATTATTTTTTGATTCGACTAGCGAGCCAAGCGCGAACTGTACTTTGTTGGATCATACATGTTCTTCCTCTCTTGATTGAATTATTCCTAAACTCAAGGATTTTTGCTCGGCATCATTAACAATACGGTCTTGTAGCTCTTTCGTCAACCAATCTGTTTCTTGCTCCGGTAAAGTCGGCAAACCGTAACTTGGATTATTTGTGGATGAAAATAGATCTGCCATCAACCGTTCTTCGAATAATGGTGTCATTTCAAATCCCCCTCGGTTTCGAATCCTGTCCTACACTTCTAGTGTAAGGGAGAGATGTAAACAAACGAGAGGCAAATTGTTAAAAACAGGTGAACTTTGTAAGCGTTTTCACATTGTCGTCAAATCTTCTTCGATTATTCGACAATCAGCTGCGTATTGTTGACCCCGTTTGACGTACTTTCGGATGGTTCGCTCCATGATGAACCGATCATGGTCATTGATTTCACGGACGACCTTAGCCGGTACACCCATGACCATCGAATTGGGTGGAACCACCATCTTTGGAGGGACGACACTGCCTGCCGCGATGAAGGAGCCACTGCCAATCTCCGCTTCGTCAAGAATCGTTGCCGACATACCGATCAAAGCTCCTTGGCGGATGATGCCCCCATGGATCATCGCCATATGTCCGATCGTCACGTCATCTTCAATGATGGTCGGGTATCCTTCATACTGGTGAATCATCGATCCATCCTGAATGTTGACGCGTTCCCCGATTGTAATCGGTCCTTCATCCCCGCGGATGACGGTATTGAACCAAACGGTCGAATCCTGACCGATCTGGACTTCACCGATGACTTTAGCTCCGTCTGCGATATAGACACTGGGATCGACGTTTGGGACGAGTTGACCTACACGATATTTCATGCTGAATTCCTCACCTTCTCATTTAAATGTACGTTTTCATCTTGACCTGCCGAAAAATAAATTGCAACTGCTTACAATCTAATTGTAAGATGGTAAAAATACCGTTCACCACAGGAGGAAACAGGATGGATCAGACAGTTCGAGCACGCCTCATCACGATTGCTGCGAAAAAAGAGAAAGCAGCGGTCGTTTATCAAAATATTCAAGTCATCGATGTCATGACACGCGAAACCTATCAGGCAGATGTCGCGGTCGATTCAGGTTACATCGTGGCCGTCGGAGAAGGATACGAAGGGGTCGAGACGATTGATGGAACAGGAAAGTTCATCGCCCCAAGCTTCATCGATGGACATGTTCATATCGAGTCTTCGATGGTGACGCCAAGTGAATACGAACAGGCGATTTTGCCACTTGGTGTGACGACCATCATTGCCGATCCACATGAAATTGCAAACGTAAAAGGAGCAGAAGGTCTTCAGTTCATGTTAGACGACGCAGAAGGGTTGTCGCTTGACGTCCGGATGATGTTACCGAGTTGTGTGCCAGCGACTTCATTTGAGCACGCTGGTGCGTCGTTAGACGCCAAGGCGTTAGAACCGTTCGTGAACCACCAAGGGGTACACGGTCTAGGCGAAGTCATGGATTATCCGGCCGTCGAACGGGCCGATGCGGATATGTTGAAAAAAATCGAACAGATCGAAGCAGCTGGAAAGCTCGTGGATGGTCATGCAGCGGGACTTGGCGTCCGTGAACTGAATATTTATGGAGTAGCGGGTATTCGAACGGATCATGAATCAGTTAGTAAAGAAGAAGCGATTGCCCGAGCGCGGCGTGGGTTGTATGTCGAAGTACGGGAAGGATCTGCGGCACGGAATCTTCGAGAAGTGTTAGATGCCGTCACCGAAAGTAATGCCAGCCGTTTTCTGTTTTGTACGGATGATAAACATTTGGATGATACGTTACGTGAAGGGACGATCGACTATAATATCCGTTATGCCATCCGTCATGGGATCAAACGGGAAACAGCCTATGCGATGGCATCGCTCCATGCGGCTAATGCCTACCAGTTACACGACCGGGGAGCAATCGTCCCGGGTCGTCGTGCCGACTACGTGATTTTGAGTGATGCGAATCAAGTGGTGATCGACGAAGTCTTCGTAAAAGGAGAGTCTGTCGCCCGTAACGGAAAAACAACCGTTTCGTCTGAAAAGACACCTGTTCCGGCAACACTTCGTGGTGAATTGAAAACAAAGCCGATCACGGATCGTCTATTTGAACTTTCCCTAGAGGAACCGAAGGCACATGTCATCGGAATCATTCCGAAAAGTATTGTCACGGAACATTTGATTTTGGATGTACCGCTTCAGGATGGAAAATTCCTAGCTGTTCCGGAACAGGATTTGTTGAAGATTGCAGTGATCGAGCGTCATCATGCGACAGATTTTTCAGCGGTCGGCATCGTCAAAGGATTCAAGATGAAGCGAGGAGCGATTGCTGCGACGGTTGCTCATGATTCCCATAACTTGGTCATTGTCGGAACATCCGATGCAGAGATGAAGCTTGCGGCAGAACGGTTGGTCAAAGCCGGTGGAGGCGTCATCGCAGTGAACGGAACGGAAGTTTTGGCAGAGTTACCACTTGAGATTGCAGGTTTGATGACCAGTCGGCCCTTCCAAGAGGTAGGGGATACACTCGAAGCACTCAATGATGCACTTGATGTACTTGAAGCGGATCGTTCGTTTAATCCGTATTTAACGATGTCCTTCCTCTGTTTGCCAGTCATCCCGAATTTAAAGTTAACGGATAGTGGCTTGTTTGACGTTAAAACGTTCCAACATATTTCCGTTCAAGCTTGATCTATAGGTAAAGTCCAGTACAAATCATCGACTGGACTTTACCTTTTCTTAATAGTTTTCCGGTTGAATCATTATTTGATCCTTGTTATAGTAGGTCTTATCATCTTACTGAAATTAGCTGTTCAGCTGAAACTTTTTATCGTTTTGTTCGTAAAAAGTAATATAGTTTTTAGAATAAGAAAGGATTGATTCAATGGATAAGTCATATTTTGAAGGGCATGAAAAGTTGATTGCTGATGTATATCGTTCTTTCATCGATCAATTTCACGAATTACCAATGAA
This sequence comes from Exiguobacterium sp. s128, assembly GCF_018618815.1. Classification (NCBI taxonomy): domain Bacteria; kingdom Bacillati; phylum Bacillota; class Bacilli; order Caryophanales; genus Exiguobacterium; species Exiguobacterium sp. s128. Next base: position 60,764 of record NZ_JACSMT010000012.1, read on the forward strand.
CCGTCGAACGAAACGTCAGTTGCGTAATCTTGCGTTTTCAGTAATACGACAAGCGGGTCCGACCTATCAGGAACGTACCGTCTTGTATGCATTTTTTGCAGAATTTTTCCGCGCTGTCGAAGAAGGACAGCGAGAAGAAATCGAGTTTTATAAACAAATCGCACAGTAAAGACCCCGATCGGCTCCGGCAGAAGGGGTCTTTGTTGTATAGAAAAACCGGTAATCAAGTTCAACTTGATTACCGGCAGGAATCCTCTTATTTCACTTCCATCCACTTGAAGCTCATATCTGCTCCGAACGGGTGACGGTATAATTTATCGATGTTTGCACGTTGCAAGTAGGCTTCACCTTTTTGATAGATTGGAGCAATCGCATAATCGTCCGCTAAAAGCATTTTCTCTGCTTCTTGGAGTGTCGACCAACGTTTCGCTTCATCCGGCTCTGCCTTCGCTTCTTTGATCATTTTGTCGAACTCTTTGTTCGAATACTCCATCCGGTTAAAGCTTCCGTCCGTCAACCACATATCGAGGAACGTCATTGGATCCTGGTAGTCAGGTCCCCAGCCGGCAGCTGAGATATCGTAATCGCCTTTCGCTTCAAGATCGAGGAAGTTTTTGAACGGTTGTTGTTTGATGTTGATCGTCAGACCCGGAAGATTCTTCTCAAGGTCACCTTTTAAGAATTCAGAAACCTTTTTGAAGGCATCTTCATCACGTGAAAGCATATCGACTTCAATCGTTTTGACACCAAGTTCTTTGAGACCGGCATCCCATGCTTTTTTCGCTTCTGTTGCATCGAAGCTTTGAAGATCCGGATATTTTGTACGGAAGTCTTCTCCATCCGGTGTGAACGTAAAGTCTTTTGCGACGATGAAGTTAGCTGGTTTTGAACCATCATTTAAGATGACATCTGTAATTCCTTGTTTTTCAAAACCAAGTGCAAGTGCTTTCCGGATATTTTCGTTTTTAAGAGATTTATTTTTTTGGTTGAAACGCAGGAAGTTGATCCGGGCGTCCGGGCGAGTTTTATAGTCTTCCGACTGTTCGTATTGTGAGACGAACTCGGATGTGATAGGTGCAAAATCAACGTCTTTGGATTCAAACAAGTTAACACCCGTCGAAATTTCCTTGACGACCTTCACATCGATTTTTTCCATTTTAACATTCGCTTTATCCCAGTAATCCGGGTTCTTTTTGTATGTCCATCCGGCGTTCGATTGCCAATTATCAAGGATGAAGGGTCCGTTGAAGATCATCGACTCGACATTGGTCGCGAACTTATCACCTTTTTCTTCAACAAACGATTGCTTGAGCGGCAAGTAAGTAGGGAAACTTGTCAAACCGAGGAAGTAAGGGGCTGGAGCTTCCAGTTGTACTTCAAGTGTTTGATCATCAACCTTCTTGACACCAAGTGAATCAAGTTCAGCTTCACCCGCTAAGATTTTGTTGGCATTTTTTAAATCTTGAAGAATATAGGCATACTCGGCTCCCGTTTTCGGGTCGAGTGCACGTTTCCAAGAATAGATGAAATCGTCAGCCGTGACAGCCGAACCATCAGACCATTTTGCATCTTTCCGGAGTTTGAATGTATAGGTTTTTTTATCGTCAGACACTTCGACACTTTCCGCGATACCAGGAGTCGGTTTATTTTCTCCATCAAGACGGTACAACCCTTCAAAGACGTTGTTCGTGACGATGATGGACGTCGAGTCTGTTGTTTTTGTTGGATCGAGTTGTGGAACATCCGTTGTTGAGATGAGCGTCACTTCTTGCTTCTTTTCTTTTGATGAGGATGATTTTCCATCTGATTCGTTGCTTTGGCCACAAGCTGCTACTGCCAGCAGCGCCATGCTAGATAATCCAGCAAAGGCAATTTTTGTTTGTTTTTTCATGTGAACGATGACCCCCTGATTAAATTAAAATGATTTCAGAAAAGTGTGAACATAATGTAAATTTAAGTGAAAACGAATGAAAATGCAACATAAATTTTCTGACAATTCTCACTGATCAAGGTCTATATGCTCAATTCCCAGTGTTTTCAAGTAGTCATAAAGTATGAAAATCGTCAGTTTATGTGGCGAATACATCCGTAATGTCAACTGTTGCGGATGACCGCGTAACCGAATGTTAGTGATTCGGATCCCTTTTTGTTCCAAGGCTTTTTTAACAGTCTGGGCATCGGTTTCTTTAGATAAAGTGAGATGAGCGACGATCACATTCGCTTCGAAGCGACTATTGTTAAATCGTTTCATGATCCAGGTGATGCCTTCTAACGAGAAAAATAAGAAGAGGACTAGAAACGTCGCTTCCATGATAAAACCGGCGCCGACTGCGATGCCAATCCCACTAGCAGCCCATATAATCGCGGCTGTCGTCAAACCACTGACGATATCATGCGGACGTCTTAAAATCACGCCAGCACCAATGAAACCAATCCCGGCGACGACTTGAGCGACGAGCCGCATCGGATCCATTTGAACATTCGGGGCAATCGTGCTGTAGAGAATGACCGATTTGATGGAAACGATGGTTAACAGACAACTGATCAGGGTAATTACGAGGCTAGTACGTATACCAACGGGCTTATTTTTGATTTCACGTTCAAAGCCGATGATGATTCCAAATATCGCGGCAATCATCAATTTCAGAAAGTCTTCCAGTTGGAACGAATGGATCCAATTCATGATAACCAAATCCTTTCTTTACAATGGTTCTGATTTTGTTATAATGAGTTTTGTGTCTTTCGAATGAATATACGTTTGATATGAATAGATATACAAGAATTAAAGGACGTGTGTAGAGAATGAATCAACAAAAAATTGGCTTTTTCGCATTAGCCGCAATGGTCATCGGTTCAATGGTCGGCGGGGGAGCATTTAATCTTCCTGGAGCGATGGCTCAAAAAGCGAGCGCAGGACCGATTCTGATCGGTTGGGGAATCACGGGTCTCGGTATGATCATGTTAGCACTCGTTTTTCAACACCTTGCGAACAGTAAACCGGAACTTGAAGGTGGCATCTACGCCTATGCACGCGAAGGGTTCGGACGGTTTATCGGCTTCAACAGTGCCTGGGGATATTGGGTCTCCGCTTGGATCGGGACAGTCGCCAACATCACGTTGGTGTTTAACGCACTCAGTTACTTTTTCCCGATTTTTTCATCAGAAAATCGTGTATTTTTACTGGCAATGAGTGTTGTCGTCGTCTGGGGATTGTTCTTTATCGTCTCCAGTGGAATCAAGGAAGCGACACTCGTCAATTTAATTACGACGATCGCCAAATTGGTTCCAATCTTGATTTTTATTTTATTGGTGGCAATCGCCTTTAACGTCAAGACGTTTAACCTCGACTTTTGGGGAGAAGGAACGGAATTAGGAAGTATCTTTACGCAAGTCAAAGGAACGATGCTCGTCACCTTATGGGCCTTTGTTGGAATTGAAGGAGCCGTCGTCTTATCAACCCGTGCGAAAAAACGGAGTGATGTCGGAAAGGCGACAGTCATGGGACTTGTCGGTGTACTCGTCATCTATATCCTGATTTCTGTTTTGTCACTAGGTGTCTTGAGTCAAGCAGAACTGGCCGGATTACAAGAACCGACGATGGCATATGTGCTCGAAGCAGCGATCGGTCCGTTTGGAGCAACACTCATCATGATCGGTCTGATCATTTCTTTGTCAGGTGCTTTACTCGGATGGACGATCCTTGCCTCTGAGATTTCCTATCTCGTCGCAAAAGATGGTGCCTTCCCGAAATTCTTTGCGAAGACGAACCGGAAAGGGGCTCCAGTCGGGGCGTTGTTGATTACGCAAATCGCGACACAACTGGTTGCAGGAATCGCCTTATTCTCTGCGCAAACCTACTTGGTGTTATCAAGTATCGCAGGTATCTGTGCCTTGTTGCCTTATTTACTGTCAGCCATCTACAGTGTCCGTTTCTCAAAAGCAGAACGTAATCAAAAAATGTTGATTTTCTCAACGATTGCGGCACTCTATTCACTTTGGCTTGTTTATGCTTCAGGTATTTGGTATATCGTCATCGCAGCGCTTGTCTATGCGCCAGGCATCATTGCTTACCTGATGGCAGAACGTGAACAAAAACGTGGAGGCATGTCGCGTTATGAAATGATCGCGAGTGGTATCCTTGTCCTTTTAGCGGCAGTTGCCGTATACGGAATGGTCGTTGGACAGATTCAATTGTAAGAAAAACCTGTAGAGACTAACTGAAGTCTAAAGAGAATGCTCCCATCCAACTAGGATGAGAGCATTTTTTTATGCCGAAAACCCGCAAGATTGGCTCAAATTTCAGGAGTCGACGGACCAAACCGCTCTTCAATCTCTGTGACAGACAACGGTTCTGAGAAAATGAAGCCTTGCATTTGCTGACACGCAGTTGCTTCTAGGTAGCGTAGTGCACTTGCCGTCTCGACGCCTTCCGCCACAAGATTCAAGTTCAGATTCCGACCAAGTTGGATGATGGAATCCAGTAAACCGTTTTCCCCTGAATCGATTCCATCAATGAAGACTTTATCGATTTTTAGTTCATCAATCGGAAAGGCACGTAAATATTGGAGAGAAGAATACCCTGTTCCGAAATCATCGATCGAAAGTCGGAAACCAAGCGACTTGATCAACTGCATCCGTTCAACCGTCCGTTGTGTCTGAAGGATGGCGATATTTTCAGTCATCTCCAGAGTGACGAAACGTGGATTGATTTTTTTTTGACCAACGATATGCTGTAACGTCCGAACGAATGAGTCACTTTGGAACTGATGCGGAGAGATATTGATCGCCATCGTCAAATCATCTGAAATACGTTCTTGCCATTTTGCCAGCTGCTCACACGCTTCAAGGACGACCCAGTTATTGATCGGGGTGATCAAAGCAGCTTCTTCAGCTAGAGGAATGAACTCGTCAGGGGGAATGCTGCCGAGAGCGGTATGGTTCCATCGTAGCAAAGCTTCGAATCCGTCGACCTGTTTCGTTTTTAAATTGATGATCGGTTGATAGGCTAAATGGAGAGAGTGATCCTCAAGTGCTGTAAACAATGAGCGTTCCAGTTGCAGTTTCCGTGTGAACTGTTCGTCCATTTCATGGGTCAAGTATTGAATCGTACCTGTCCCGATAGCTTTTCCGGCATATAAGGCCATTTCCGAACGGCGATACAGATCATCTAACGATTTGGCCTCGGACGGGTAGGTGGTGATTCCAAAGGTACACGAAATAATCAAGGAATGACCATTGATATAGTAGGGACGTTGAAGAGCTTGTTGTAATTTTCGCGCATACTGGAACAAACCATTCCGATCCGTGACCACCACCAGTAAACCAAACAAATCGCTTGTCGGGTGAAAGGTCAACTTTTGTTCAGCATGTTGTGAAAGGCGTTTCGCTAACGCCTGAAGCAGCTGATCTCCTACATGGGTCCCAAAAGAATCATTGATGACTTTGAACCGGTCGATATCAAATAAGATGAGCGAGATTGGAGTTTGATCTGTCGCTTCTGAAAATAAAGTATTGCCTTCACGGAGAAATCCACGTTTATTCAACAGATGGGTCATCTCATGATGATGGACAAGAAAATCGAGTTCCTGCTCTAGCTGTTCGGTTTCGGTGATATCAGTACCGATGAAGATATGCTGGAAACGGACGCCGTTCACATCATAGATTGGAATTAGAGTGGCTTGAAGGACTTTTTCTTGATCACCGTTCGTCAGGATGGGCAGCTTTCCGGACCACGCTTTTTTCTGCTTGATTTGTGAGCGGATCGTCGAAAGGACCTCTTCGGACGAATTCAACAACATCGTCCACGGTTGGTCGAGTAACGTCTGCGGACAAAAACCGGTGAGGTCTGTCATGTTGGTATTGGCATATTGAATCGTGCCGCGTGCATCAAGGACGAGGACGCAAGCGATTTGGTCAAAGGCATACCGTAAATCCATCAGTCCTTGAAACAGCGGTTTACTATTTGTCTGCTGATCCGATGAAGGGAGCTGGCAGAAAAACGCCCCAATCACCTCATTTTGTTCATCGAAGAGTGGTGAGACAAGTAACGTTGCCGTCAGCTGTTCGCCAGATTTATGCAGAAATGTCGTGTTCGGCAGTTGCATCGATTGACGTCGTTCTAAAAACGACTGCCAGATTTGTCGACTAAAGGCGGCATCCTCTTGATCGAGGAGGGGAACAAGCCGGCCCGTGATTTCTTGGGCAGACCACCCCCAATAGGATTCAGCAGCTTCGTTCCAAGAATGAACGGTTAAATCCACACGTAAGATGAATGCAGGTAAAGGGAACCCTTGCATGACAGTTTCATAGGAATTGATGATCGGACGATCCATTACGGGCGCACACTCCTTTTAGTTAACAGAGATGACGGTTCACTTGTCTTGTCTATTCCCAATATATTCAATTCTCATGCAAAGAAGTCCTGTATTTCGATTGAAGATTATCGCGTAGAATCTGTTATAATCATCTTGAAAGCGTTTTCTAAGTAAAAAGGGGGACTATTCATGAATCAAACAGAGAAAATCATCACACAGACAGAAAAATTCGGGGCTCACAACTATCATCCACTGCCAATCGTTATTTCAGAAGCAGAAGGTGTCTTCGTCAAAGACCCAGAAGGTCGACAGTATATGGACATGCTCAGCGCCTATTCGGCGGTAAACCAAGGACATCGTCATCCAAAAATCATTGATGCCTTAAAACGCCAAGCCGATAAAATTACGTTGACGTCACGTGCTTTTCACAATGATCAGCTCGGTTTCTTCTATGAGAAGGTCGCACAACTGACAGGAAAAGATATGGTCTTGCCGATGAATACAGGGGCAGAAGCGGTCGAAACAGCCGTTAAAGCGTCGCGTCGTTGGGCATATGAAGTGAAACAAATTCCGGGAGATGCAGAAATCATCGTCTGTGAAGGCAACTTTCACGGACGAACGATGACGGCTGTCTCGATGTCAACGGAAGCAGAGTATCGACGTGGTTTCGGACCGCTCTTGCCGGGAATCAAAACGATTCCATATGGCGATTTAGAAGCATTAAAAGGAGCAATCACGGAAAATACAGCAGCGTTCATCATCGAGCCGATCCAAGGCGAAGCAGGGATCTTGATTCCGTACGAAGGATTCCTGAAAGACGCACAAGACGTGTGTAAGGAACATAATGTCTTGCTTGTCTCGGATGAAATCCAATCAGGTCTTGGACGTTCAGGAAAATGGTTTGCGTCAGACTGGGATAACGTAGTACCGGATATGTATATCTTAGGTAAAGCGCTTGGTGGTGGCGTCTTCCCTATTTCATGTGTCGCGGCGAATCGTGACATCTTAAATGTCTTCAACCCGGGATCGCACGGTTCGACGTTTGGTGGAAATCCATTAGCCTGTGCCGTCTCTGTCGCTTCACTCGAAGTATTAGAAGAAGAAAAACTACCAGAACGTTCACTTGAGCTCGGCACGTACTTCATGAATCGTCTCAAAGAGATCGATAATCCGTTGATTAAAGATGTTCGTGGTCGTGGGTTGTTTATTGGCGTTGAACTGACGGAAGCAGCCCGTCCGTATTGTGAAGCTTTAAAAGAAAAAGGATTACTCTGTAAAGAAACACACGAAACGGTTATCCGCTTTGCACCACCACTCGTCATTACGAAAGAAGAATTGGACTGGGCATTTGAACGGATCGAACAAGTACTCGGTGTATCAGTCGCACAGTAACGGAGAACTCCCTGTCGGAAACGATGGGGAGTTTTTTAGGTTTGAATCTGTTTCAGTTGGGAACATACTATTATGCGGTAAAAAAATAAGGGGGAATGAACATGTCAAACGATAGTGGGTTAAACAAAAAAGCAGATGGTATGGTTGATAAAGTTGCTGGAAAAGCGAAAGAAGCGCTTGGAAAAGCAACGGGGGATAAGTCAACAGAACGTGAAGGCAAAAAAGATCAGCTGAAAGGCGACGCGAAAAAGACAGTTGGGAATGTTCAACAAAACCTTGATGATATGAATCGTCGTTAATGTAGATCCAATAAGGTCCCTTTTCATGAACTGCCCCATAAAAGTTGGACATAAAAATCCAACTTTTATGGGGTGTTTTTTATGGTCAAATATACGAAGGCGTTTAAGATCAAGG
>NZ_JACSMT010000111.1:0-360 GCF_018618815.1 Exiguobacterium sp. s128
TTTGATGTCTTGTTGATGTCTTCAGTTTTCAAGGTGCGAGTGCCTCATCCAAAAGGACAAGACAAATGGAGCCTAGCGGGATCGAACCGCTGACCTCCTGCGTGCAAGGCAGGCGCTCTCCCAGCTGAGCTAAGGCCCCGTGATGGAACTATAAAATTGAATGGTGGGCCTAAGTGGACTCGAACCACCGACCTCACGCTTATCAGGCGTGCGCTCTAACCAGCTGAGCTATAGGCCCATTCAAAATGGGATGTTCAATTGAGAGATCGGACTCTCAAAACTGAACGATGGGCATGTCCCTTACGGGACGTTTTCCTTAGAAAGGAGGTGATCCAGCCGCACCTTCCGATACGGCTACCT
>NZ_JACSMT010000112.1:0-354 GCF_018618815.1 Exiguobacterium sp. s128
TACCGACTTCCTGCACAAGGTATCGACCGAGATCGTCAAAAACCACGACGTCATCGGCATCGAGACCTTGCAGGTGAAGAACATGCAGAAGAATCGCAAGTTGAGCAAGGCCATCTCGGACGTCAGCTGGTCGGAGTTCTTCCGCATGCTGGAGTACAAGGCAGAATGGTACGGGAAGACTCTCGTCAAGGTCGGCAAGACCTTTGCTTCCAGTCAACTGTGCTCCAGTTGCGGACATCAACACAAAGACGTGAAACATCTTGGATTGCGTGAATGGACATGCCCGAGTTGCGGCATCCATCACGACCGTGATGTGAACGCAGGACTGAATCTCAAACAAGAAGCAGAACGCAT
>NZ_JACSMT010000113.1:0-337 GCF_018618815.1 Exiguobacterium sp. s128
ATTCTTGTACACCGTGCCGTCCGACAAGATGGCAAAGTTCTTCAACCCGACATCGACGCCGACGGATGAGCCCTTCTTTGGCATTTCGTGGATCTCCTGCTCGACGAGCAGGGAGACGAAGTATTTTCCTGAAGCGTTACGCCGGATGGTAGCGTTCAAGATGCGACCTGCGACCTGCCTCGAGTTGGCGAAACGCACCCACTTCAACTTCGGAAGTTTGAGCTTGTTGCGGACAATCGAGACTTCGGGAAGTTGGTTCTTCTTCTCGATATTGGTCTTGTAGGATTGGACGGGATTGCGCTTCGATTTGAATCGAGGCCGTTCGTTCTGCTTCTTG
>NZ_JACSMT010000114.1:0-307 GCF_018618815.1 Exiguobacterium sp. s128
AAATACTTCGTTTCCCTGCTCGTCGAGCAGGAGATCAACGAACTGCCGAAGACCGGTTCATCCGTCGGCGTCGACGTAGGACTCAAGAACTTCGCCATCCTGTCGGATTGCACGGTATACAAGAACGACCGTTACTTCCGTTTGCTTGAGAAGAAACTGGTGCGCGAACAGCGCAAGCTCTCCCGCCGTCAACGCATCGCTCTGAACAAGAAAGTCAAGCTTTCCGAGGCGAGGAACTATCAGAAGCAGAAGCGGAAGGTTGCCCGTATCCACGAGAAGATCGCCAACAAGCGTACCGACTTCCTGC
>NZ_JACSMT010000115.1:0-284 GCF_018618815.1 Exiguobacterium sp. s128
AGTCACGTTGACGAAGCTTGCGCTTCATTCATTGTTTGTATCCGAAGATACGTTTTTTGCCTCATCGTTCAGTTTTCAAAGTTCGTCATAAAGATAATTTGGTGGAGCCTAGCGGGATCGAACCGCTGACCTCCTGCGTGCAAGGCAGGCGCTCTCCCAGCTGAGCTAAGGCCCCATTAAGGGATTAAATTGAATATGGTCGGGAAGACAGGATTCGAACCTGCGACCCCTTGGTCCCAAACCAAGTGCTCTACCAAGCTGAGCTACTTCCCGAAAAGTGCACC
>NZ_JACSMT010000116.1:0-274 GCF_018618815.1 Exiguobacterium sp. s128
ATGCTTGTCCCAGGAAAACGATTCGAAGCGAACAAAAAAAGCGGTTCTTCCCGATTAAGAGAAAAACCACTACTTTGTCTTCAGTCTGAAAGCTAGTCTGCCTCATGGCAGACTAGCTTTTTTGAGAATCCATAAATCAAACTTGAGACGGATGTGAAGCCGGATAGATTATGGTGAAATAAGAATTGAACTACCTCCACCTACGCTTTGCTTAGAGGTGGAGGATTCCTGAGTTATCCGACCTAACGGTCGAAACCTGATCAGGCTAACCCCG
>NZ_JACSMT010000117.1:0-246 GCF_018618815.1 Exiguobacterium sp. s128
AGGTAGCCGTATCGGAAGGTGCGGCTGGATCACCTCCTTTCTAAGGAAAACGTCCCGTAAGGGACATGCCCATCGTTCAGTTTTGAGAGCTCGTCTCTCAGTCTCGATAAGAGACACTCGCACCTTGAAAACTGAAGACATCAACAAGACATCAAACTTTTTATAACCATGTCATTAGACGTGTGTTCTTAGAATACCAAAATGCTAGATCAAGGTATGAAGGGCGTACGGTGGATGCCTTGGCAC
>NZ_JACSMT010000118.1:0-232 GCF_018618815.1 Exiguobacterium sp. s128
GTGGTGTGGTAACTCCATTCTACACGAGGCCGTTATGGGCTTTTTGTGTTTTCCGTCAGGTGTTGCACTTAATATTACAATTCGTCTTATAAAAAACACTTGTACAATAATAAAAGCCATGGTATATTATTTCTTGTCCTTACGAGGACGAGCGCACTGCGGGAAACAAGAAAAAAACTTCTTTTGAAAAGTTGTTGACTTATTGTTTCAGACTTGGTATTCTAATTGAGTC
>NZ_JACSMT010000119.1:0-224 GCF_018618815.1 Exiguobacterium sp. s128
TTCTTGAGTCCTACGTCGACGCCGACGGATGAACCGGTCTTCGGCAGTTCGTTGATCTCCTGCTCGACGAGCAGGGAAACGAAGTATTTGCCTGAAGCGTTACGTCGGATCGTGGCGTTCAAGATACGGCCTGTAACCTGTTTCGAGTGGGCGAAACGAACCCATTTCAGCTTCGGAAGTTTGAGCTGGTTGCATCCAATCGAGACTTCAGGAAGCTGGTTTTT
>NZ_JACSMT010000120.1:0-222 GCF_018618815.1 Exiguobacterium sp. s128
CAATGGGAGACCACGGAAATGTCTCAACTGGAAAACTGCATACGAGGTCTTCTCGGAAGAAGTGTTGCACTTAATTTGACAAACCGTCTGACATTAAAAAAGGAAGAATCACTGCTATCGCAATGATTCTTCCTGCAGACTGAAGACAAAGTAGTGGTTTTTCTCTTAATCGGGAAGAACCGCTTTTTTTGTTCGCTTCGAATCGTTTTCCTGGGACAAGCA
>NZ_JACSMT010000013.1:0-66908 GCF_018618815.1 Exiguobacterium sp. s128
ACGGCTTGAGTCCGCTGGAATTCAGGGCTCAAGCCGTTTAAAAGATTTTTATTATTTCGCCTGTCTACTTGACGGGGAGCAGTTCAGAACGCTTCGGAATGGACCTGTTTAAGTATATAAGCTGAGTGATCGGTACCTGAACCTATAGTTAGTTGTGGTAGGAGTGGACTGTCAAGGTGTGGCATTCTGATCCTCTAATACGTTTTGTGCTTTAATATCGATCAACGGACGAATCAAGACTTCGACACGCCGGTTTTGGCTCCGGCCGCGCTCTGTCTGGTTCGAGGAAATCGGCTGATACTCTCCGTATCCACTTACCGTAAAGCGTTTTGGTGCCAGTTGAGGATTACGTTGGAGTGCCCGCATGAAGCTGATTGCCCGTTCGGCACTGAGCTCCCAGTTCGATGGATACTGCGCCGTATTGATCGGAATGTTATCGGTATGACCAGAAACCTGAATTTGACGCTGGCCCGCTTTGACGAGTAGTGTGCTCATGCCTTGAGCGATTTGAATCGCATCTCCCTTTACGTCGGCTTGGGCAGGGGAGAAAAGAGCCCGATCCCGAATCGTGAACACCAGGCCCTCGTTCGTGACTTCGACTTTGATGTCTTTTTCAAGCTTCTGTTTTTTGATGTAGTCATTCGCTTCTTCTTTGATTTTTTCGAGCTCCGCAATCTCATAGCTCTGAGCTTTCGTGCGCGCATCCGTCTTTTTCGAATCCTCTTCTTCCTGTGAGCTCGACAAGGAACTGTTCGTAATCATGCCGGACCCGCCGTTGAAGACGGAACTAAACGATTGAGACATCGCTTTAAGTTTTACGGCATCAACGTTACTTGATGCAAAAAGAACGATGAACAGAGCGAGTAGTAAGGTAAGTAAATCCGCATAAGGGATTAACCAGCCTTCGGAAATGTGTTCGTCATGCGGCTTCTTTTTCCGTTTCATACGTCGCACGCTCCTTCGGTGTCAGATAGACAAGTAATTTATCCTCCAGGTTTTTAGGAGATTCTCCGTTCTGGATGGATAAAATACCTTCAATCATCATTTCATACAGTTGAATTTCACTGGCTGACTTTTGCTTTAACTTGGTCGCAAACGGAAACCACAAGACGTATCCGGTAAAAATCCCGAATAGCGTCGCGATGAATGCACCGGAAATCGCATGACCTAATTTTTCGATGTCCGATAGATCAGACAAGGCCGCAACAAGTCCGATGACGGCTCCAAGGACGCCGAGCGTCGGAGCATATGTACCCGCTTGCGTGAAGATGTTTGCGTTCGCATGGTGACGTTCGGTCATGTTTTCAAGATCACGGGTCATGACGTCTTCGACATATTCTGACGGTTGACCGTCGATGACCATCATGACGCCGCGTCGCATGAAGGCATTGTCGACTTCTTCGAGCGCTGTTTCAAGCGACAGCAAACCTTCTTTTCGGGCTTGCGTCGAGAGTGTTAAAAACTGTTGGAGTAACGTTTGTTTTGTCATCAGTTGTTGCTCAAAGAAGATGACTTTAAACAAAGCAGGGATGATCTTTAAACGTTCCTTTGGAAAGGAAATCATGATTGCTGCCGCAGTACCGGCAAAAATAATGACGAGCGCCGCCGGGTTCAGCAACGCGATAGGAGAAGCTCCTTTTAAAAACATTCCTCCGACCAGGGTGATGAGCCCTAGTATAATACCAATAATCGACACGATATCCATTTCAGTTGTGCCACCTTTCCCCATGTTGTCTGATCGTGAACGAAAAATAAAAAGAGCAGAAGAGGCGTCTTCTGCTCGGAAATCCAAAAACCGAGAATCACGCGCCGTTTTCGTCGATAAGCAATTGAATGCTTTCGTTTCGTTCGTCACGCTCTATATCGGTTAATACATCGTATTTTTTTAATGCAATATACAATTCATTTAGAATTGATTGATCTACATGTAGCGATAATAATTCCTCGAATTGATAATACAACTGTGCGGGCATCCATTGTGATTGGCGTTCTAGCCTTCGCCAGACGTCCTCAATCGTATGGTCAGCCGTCCTAGGGTCCACTGTTTCCTTCAACCTCCTTTTCTGATTAAACGTCGACTTTTATCTATTTTACCAAAAAAAAACGAAAACGTTTAGCGGATTGCAGATTTAAATAGAACAAATGTTTTTGAGGGAGTATGATAGATGCGATTGGGTCATTTCATCTAGGAGGAGTATGAATATGTTTTCACATAAAAGACGGTCGCGATTAGCCATGTTCGGGCGGTTTGGAGAAGTGGTGTATCATCAATTATTTGATAAACCAGCTCGATTTATTGCGATGGGTTTTACATTAACGATTTTATTGGGCGGCTTTTTATTGTGGTTACCAATCGCTCAACAGGCAGGTCAAGATGTCTCGTTTATTGATTGTCTGTTTGTCGCGACGTCTGCCGGTACAGTAACTGGTTTGTCGCCGATCAACATCGCGGAAGCCTATAATCTGTTGGGGCAGATTATTCTGATGCTGTTGATTCAGATTGGTGGACTGGGCTTCATGACGATTGCACTTGTTCTGTTGAGTGTGACAGGACGAAAAATCGGAATTCGTCAACGGATCATCATACAAGAGATGTTTAATCTCGATAGTCCGGGCGGCACGATTCGTCTTGTCCGCAACATCATTTTGACGACGGTCGTCGTTGAATTGATTGGGATGTTATTGATTGCCCTCGACTTGTTCATTCAATACAAGTACACGCTCGGAAAATCATTATATTATGGATTGTTCCATGCAGTCTCAGCATTCAATAATGCTGGTTTTGCCTTATGGGGCGATAATCTGATGGGGTTCCAGCAGGATACGACGTTCATCTTGACGATTGCAGCGTTATTGATGATTGGTGGACTGGGTTTTACGGTCATCGCCGATTTGTCTGCGAAACGCAGCTTTAAAAAAATTTCACTTCACTCGAAATTGATGGTCTTGTCATTGCTTGTCATCAACGGTCTTGGTGTCATCGCGATGATGATTTATGAGTGGCTCTCGCATCTTGGTTCACTCCATGAAGCCTCTTTTTCTGAGGCTTTGCACATCGTATTTTTCCAAGTCGTCACGACGCGTACCGCAGGTTTTCAGACGATTGATTTGACGACGATGGTCCCGCTTTCGATTGGATTGATGATGGTCCTGATGTACATCGGGGCGGGTTCCGCTTCGACCGGGTCCGGTATCAAGGTGACGACCGCGGCCGTCATCTTGAAAAACGTCTGGACCTATCTGCGTGGACAACGAGAGACAGTCTTGATGCGACGGACGGTTCGGCCGCAGGCAGTTCAAAAAGCGTATGCGATTGCTGTCTTCAGTCTCTTGTTCATTGCCTTGATTACGACGTTACTCGCATTGTCGCAACCCAACATCTCGTTCGTAGGATTATTTTTTGAGACTGTCTCGGCATTTGGGACAGTAGGGTTGTCGTTGAACGTGACGGCAGAGCTGAATGGTGTGGGGAAGGGGTTAATCATGTTCATGATGTTACTCGGACGCGTTGGCTCGTTGACGATTCTTTTCACCTTTGCTGCGCAACATGACCGGACGATTCGTTATCCAAAAGAAAATATGTTGATTGGCTGATTCTCAGGAACAGCATAAAAAAATGTCGTTTGATCCCGTTGCTTAGCGGAATCGAACGACATTTTTTAGGAAGGCAAGGAGAGACGCTCCGTAATCGGTCGGAGAACAACCCGGTAATCACGCATACGGTCGTCGCGTGTAATCGTGTTGTCTTCTGTGATCGACCACTTCGAACCATGTAACGTATTAAGGGCGGTTGCAATATCGAAGAATGAATGATCTCGATTGCCATTGGCGAGATACAGACCAGGTCTCTCTGATGTGATGAGTGTATATAGCGTACCCGCCGTGTCTTCCAAGAAAGCGCAGGAAGGATACCAGTTTGTACTGGCAGGAATCTCTCCTGACGCAGCATGACGTTCTAAGTAGTCGATCATATTATTCGAACCTGCCGCTTGTCCGATTTGCCAACCAATCCGGACGATGTAGGCATCCGGATTGACAGCTTGGATGAGTCGTTCACATGTCCGTTTGTAAAAACCGTACTCATCTTCTGCTTCAGGGGCGATGGAAGGGTCGTGAGGACCCTGTTGATGATCAGCATAGACAGATGCCGTACTTGTGAAAAGGAACGGGATGTTTCGTTCGAACGACAGACGTGCAAGCGTCTCGGCGAATTCAGCCGATCCCATGCCGATATGAAGTAACAGGTCCGGTTGAACCCGGTCGATGAACGCTTCCATGAGGGCAAGGTCCGTCGTCGAGACGACGGAGCGATCCCATGCCGTCACGTCATAGCCGTGTGTCCGGAAGACATCTGCTACGACGGGAGCGACCGTTCCGTTCATGCCAGTAATCAAAACATTCATGTCGTCTCCTCCATCTGTGGGTGGTTTTTTTTATAATAGGTGACTAGCCGAGGAATGAGTTCTGCTAAATCAGGACAGATGATACCGGTCCCATCGAGATCGCGTAACGTATTACTTGTGTCATACCGTACCGGATGCACAAAATAATCAAGCGTCTGTCGTTGCATCTGCAGTCGCTTAGTGACACGCGGCGTCAAGACCGATGTGACGAGACGAAACGGGACGACACCACGCGGATACGAACCGTAGTAGACGACATGCAACATCTCGTAGATGGCTCGGGCACCATGGGGGAATGGATCCGTCAGATGATACGTCTTCTGAATGCCTGACGGGGCATGACTGAGATAGGTGGTCGCATTGACGACATAATCATAAGGAACCAGATTGACGAGTGCGTTCGCACGTCCTGCATAGGGTAACGGCGAAAATTTTTTCAGCAGTCGTAAGGCGTTTAGGACGAAGTAAACGCCATCCCATTTAGGTGTTTCCCCCGTCTGGGAATGCCCGACGACGATACCGGGACGGATGATCGTATAGGGCAATGTCCCGACTTCTTTTCGGAACCGGACCTCTGCGAGATATTTTGTTTCTTCATACGCATTTTTAAAGGCCGTATGATGGGTCAGTTCGTTTTCGAACACGGTTCCCGTCCGTAGACCAGACACATAGGCGGTACTGAAATAAACGTATCGTTCTAAGTGAGTGAAGGTATGGGCGAGCCGTGTCACGTTAGATGTGCCGATGACGTTGATGCGAAAAGCCGTATCGTAGGAAGTCGCTAAATCATACAGTGCCGCAAGGTGAAATACGTGGGTGACACGAAACGCCAACTCTTGCCGAATCTCGTTTGGCAAACCCAGTCCGTCCTTTGTAATATCACCTTCGATTAAGATCAGTTGCTCATCCTGTAAGGCAGTCGTTTTTAAAAAGTGTTTTTTTTGAGCGACGGCGCTTGTATGCTCATGTTTGAGATGAAGCAAATAAAAACACTCAATCTGTTCCGGAACAAGCGCCAGTCGTTCGATGAGCTTCGTGGCCAAAAATCCAGGGAAACCGGTCATAAGATAAGTTCGTTTCATTATTTTTCAAAATCCTTTCGTGGATCAAGTTCCAACACGATTGTGAACGTGGATCCGTGATTTAGTTCTGATTCGACGGAGATGGCGCCACCATGGGATTCGATGATTTCCTTACAAATCGCAAGACCTAAGCCCGTCCCGCCAATCTTCCGGACGTCCGAGTTATCGACCCGGTAAAATTTCGTGAACAGTTTATCAAAAGCATTTTGAGGAATTCCAAGTCCATAATCCCTTACGTTCAAAATCGCTTGATCCGCCGATTGTTCGAGTCGAACATCGATATGGTCTGATGAAGGTGAATACTTGATCGCATTCGATAACAAGTTGATGATGACTTGTTTGACCTTATCCTCGTCTGCGAAGATCAGGATCGGATCATCGTTCAGATGAACATGAATTGTATGGGTCTCGGCCGTCTCACCAAAGTGTTCAATCGTTTCGAGCAGAAGCTGGCGCAATGAAAACGGTTTGAAGGCATATTCCTCTTTGCCACCTTCCATACGTTGGATGTCTAAAAAATCATTCAGTAGGGTGGTCAGTCGTTTGGCTTCGTCATGAACGATTTGGATATACCGTTTTGTCTTCTCCGGTGTTGGTTGTCGATAACGTAACAGTTCCATGAAACCGAGGATCGAGGAAAGGGGGGTACGCAATTCGTGCGACACGGTACTGACCAATTCATCTTTGACTTGATCCATTTTTTGTTCTTCGGTCCGATCGCGGAAGACGAATAAAAAACCATGTCGGGAAAAACGACTTTTTTCCTTTTTGATGGACGTCGCATAAAACTCAAAATAATGATTACTGGACTCATCCGGTTGTTGTAACGTGAAACGGAAGGAAATTTCAGAATGTTTTCCTGCAAATAATTCTTCGACTTGCTGCAGCATGGCATAACGGGTCGCTAAGTCTAAACTTGGTATCATACTGATCCGTTCTTGAATCTTACTTGGAGCGATACCGGGGACATCAAGCAGTTTGCGTGCCTTGACATTCATATAGATGAAACTGCCGTCTTCTTCCGTCAATAAGAAACCTTCGTTCGAAGCTTGAAGAATCGACTGGGTGATATCCCGTTGCCGCATGATGGCATTTTTTTCACGCTCTAACATTTTTTCGATTTTTTTTCGTTCACTGATGTCGCGGACGACGGCGACACGCATGCGTGTTTTATCGTACGTGATTTCACGTGGGAATACTTCGATTTCGACGGATGTTTCATCTGCCCGTCGTCCGATGACTTCGTAAGGTTCTTCGTAATGGGCAGTGATTCTTCGAATGACGGACTCTTGAAACTCAGGTTGGATAAAGTCGAGGATCCGGTGACCTTTCATCAGCTCAAGTTTAGTCCGGAAAATGATCTCGGCTGCCCGGTTAGCATCAAGAATGATGCCGTTATCGTGGAAAATGACAGCTTCCAGAACGGATTCCGCAATCAATCGGAACCGACGTTCACTTTTGGCGAGGTGTGTCTCGACTTGTTTTTGAGCACTGATATCCGTGATGAATAAGAAGAAGCCACCTTCCGCAAGCCGGGTCATGTAGAGGCGCCCATGAAAATGAGAACCATCTTTTCGATGATACGTCCATTCATTTTCCGTATCTCGTCCATGTAACAGAAGAATATCCTCGTCTGTCAGATTTTTTAAATTCAATTGTTCGAGATGTTGTTTTCGAAGTTGGAACTCGTTCCGATCGTGTAAGGAGATTGGCGTCATTTTATGGAGAAGCTCCGGATTATCAAATCCGAACATCGTGCTCGCCGTTTCATTTAAGGCAGTGATGAGAAAGTTGGAATCCGTCACGAGAAGACTCGCATCGAGCGTTGAACTCAACAGTTGGTTGAGATCAAGGGACTTGATGGTCACTAAAAAGAAATCCGTCTGTTCGACTGGAGAAATCGTTAGGGTATAGGGTGGTGCGACGAGTTCGGTACGGTCAGAAATCGGGAAAGTTGTTTCGTCGACTCCGAAAAATGAACTTAAGGAATCGTCAGTGGATGAGGTCATGAATTGTTTATGGAATGCAGGATTCGCAAAGTCGATCACACCTCGTCGATCAACTAACACGACAGGTTCTTCGAGAGCGCGTAACGTTGCATGGATGACTTTGCTGGAAGAAGGAGATGAATGTTCTGCCATGAGCTGCCTCCTTAAAAAAGATAAGCGATAGGTTTGTTCGCATCAAAAAGTCACTAGCGATAGAGACGTATTCTCTATATATTCTCCGTCGATTGACGACGTTCCTTTTGAATGAACCAGACAAGCGCAAATTTAGTATGATGAGGTCAAGGCAATAAACATATTCGGTTTGCTGTACATAAGTCACATGAAATCAATTTACAGACAGGAGAGGGAAAGGGAAATGATGCAGAAACGGACGAAACGAAGAATGATCGCCTTGCTGTTTGCAGGGAGCGGAGCAGTTGGCGCTTATTTTTTTTCGAGTTCTTGGGAACCTTTAATCTTGATTATCAGTATAGTAGGGTGTACACTCTTTTTAATCCTTTCCTTCCTGACACCGTCGCTTGCGAATCGCTTGGACCGGATGGAAGGGCGCGAGTTTGAGGAATGGTTAGTCGAGCTTTTTGAAACAGCCGGGTATCGTGTCGAGTTGACACCGGCCTCACGAGATTTCGGAGCAGATTTGTTGATTGAAGACGCACAAGGGTATAGGATTGCGATTCAAGCGAAACGATACGGGTCAGCCGTTGGTCTTGAAGCGGTTCAACAAGTGGCAGCCGCCGTCCCGTTTTACGAAATGGACGAGGGGTGGGTCGTGACGAACTCGACTTATACGGAAGCCGCTTATCGCTTAGCTGAACCGAACCGGATTCGCTTGATTGATCGAAACGAATTACTGGAATTTGCCCATGAGAGTGGCTTTCGCTAACATTGTCGAATGATTGTCGACAAAAGGGGGTTGTCAATTTGTTCAAACGGTGTAATAATCATTTTCGTTAACGAAATATCAGTCAGATAAAGAAAATCAATTTATTCGGAATGTCTAAATATACTGGGGACGAACTACCAGCACTTTTTAGCAGTGAGAGGAGAATTTCTGTTGCGCAAAGTTGTCTATGTGCAGGGTTGCGTTTTTTCGCAAGGTCATGCCGCGATTTATGATGAGTCCCACCAAATGATTGGTGCGGTTCAACACGACGAAACAGGTCGTGTCCAAGTAATGAATGGTGAAGGTAGAGGGGTAGCGTTTGGTAAGTTCATCCCGACATGTAAGAAATGGGTCGTGATGAACCACGATGGTCAAGAAGTAGGTCAAATGCGTGAGAAATTTTCACTCTTCTCGAAGAAATGTGAGTATAACGTGTATGAACGTGGCACGTATACCATTTCCTTCGACCTGACAAAAGGAAAATTCTCAGTACGGAGTTCAGCGGGAGAAGTCGTCGCAGAATTGCTGCAAGACGGCGATGAATACCGTCTCGTCAAAGATGCGGACAAACTTTCGATGTACGAACTGCTCTCTGTCTTAAAAAGTCTAACGAATACCGTCAACTATAAATCGCTGACAGCGGTTTAATCCCAAAAAAAGATGCCCTTCCGTGAGACGGAAGGGCATCTTTTTTGATTAAGTCTGCAAGACTTGCTGGAGGCGTTGCTTCGCTTCGTGCGTCAGATGCGAGATACGGCGTGCGTAGAGGCAGAGCTGAAGCACGTGGACCGTTTCAGGGCGATATGCGTTGATTCGTTCTAACGACCGTCTCAGGCGTTTTTCCGTCAATTCAATCGGACCGCTTGTTTCCGAATGTTGGGTATAGACGAGATAAAAATCAAGCGGACTGATCAAGTCATCTTCATCGATGTTTGGGTTCTTAAAGACAATCGTCAATAATTCCCGTGTTTCTTCTAATGAAAAGAGATGCTTCAAATCATCGAGTAAGTAAATGATAGCTGCTTGATTGATGGAATACTTCTTACCACGGTGCGGAACACCGATGATGTCACGGACTTCACGTTTCGTCCAGTTTTGAATCGTTGTTGCCGACATATGTTCCCCGATCAAGGCGTTGGCAAGATGAACGATCTCATTGATGGACAAACCATTTTTAGTGGAATCAAATTGTTTAAGGCGGGTTATTACTTTCGGAAGCTCGGTTTCTTCTTCCGAAACGAGCGGACCGATTCCTTTACCTTCTTTTAAACGAAGTAGGCAGCTGGATAACGTTTGAACTGCTTGAGCATCATACATTCAGAATACTTCCTCTCTAGAACGTCATTTGACCTTATGTTAACAAATGAAGGTTCGAAAGAGCAAACGCCAATCGAACACAGTACAATAGAAGTAGCAGAAAAAGGGGGATTCGCATGGAGTGGATTGCTGCAATTGGAACAGTCGTCATCGTTGGAATCGTCTTAATGCTACTGGAATGGATCGGGCGAAAAAGACAGGCACAACCAGAAACGATTCGAAAATGGATTCATATCGCGGTCGGACATTGGGTCTTTTTGGCACTAGCTTGGATCAATCATTGGTATATCGCGATTGTCCCACTACTCTTTTTTATAATTGTTAATCTTGTGACCTTAAAACGAGGGACCGGGCAAATGAATCAGGTCGAACGGATTTCCTACGGGACAGTCTATTACCCGGCATCACTAGCAGTATTAGTCTTCCTGTTTTTCGAACAGGAACCGATGGCTCTTGTCGCGGGGAGTATGGTTCTTGCCTGGGGAGATGGATTAGCCGCACTCGTCGGGAAAAAAATCGGAAAGACATTTTATACCCGTGGACAAATCCAGCGCTCATTTGAAGGGAGCATCGCGATGTTTCTCGCGTCATTCCTCGTCCTGACCGTGACGTTCTTATTTTATGAATTACCGTCTTGGCTCGCCGTCAGCTACGGATTTTTACTTGCCAACATCGCAACGTTGATCGAAGCCGTTTCGTACCGTGATACCGATAACTTGCTGATTCCGTTGACGATTGGTGCTCTCGTCGCGTTCGCTCTTTAAGTCATCTGCGGTGCAGCAGACGATTGACCCAGTACCGTGACCGGATGGATAGATACAGTGGGATGGCGCGTAAACCGCCGTGACGGAACGTCAGGTCACGACAAATGTCAGTGAAAATCTTGTGGTACATCCGTTCGTCGGATTGATCGTAGATGGCTGCCCACATACTGTGTTCGACCATCAAGGAAAGAAGTGAATCAAGCTGAGCTGTAGTCACTTCGTCCGGTTCACCGTCAAGTCTCTTACAGAAGAGGTCATACCGCATTTCGGTATTGTTGGCGGCAATCGCGTGAAACACCATGTCATGTCGATGTTCAGGAATTTCAATGAGTAACGCATAGAGAGATTCCAAGACATACTCGTCATGACCTGGCATCGACTGCATCATATCGATGGTCATCAGTGTCCCTTCTCCGCCAGGTCCGATTTTTTTCAAATACTGCAGAGCGTGATGCGCAGCCTCACCATGAAATTCACGGTCGTAATAATGAACGGCAAGGTGGCGGTGAACAATCGGTTCGTCAGGGAAAAGCTTGAGGGCAGTCAAAAAATGTTGTTCCGCCTCGTGCTGAAATTGCTCTACTTCGCTCATTAAACCAAGAAGCAGGTGGGCCCGAACATGATCTCCCGTCTTGTCACGTGCTTGGTCGATTTGTTGACGTGCTGCTGAAAATTTTTTTGCATGAAACAAATCATAAGCAAGTGCGATGCCCG
Source organism: Exiguobacterium sp. s128 (assembly GCF_018618815.1). NCBI lineage: Bacteria > Bacillati > Bacillota > Bacilli > Caryophanales > Exiguobacterium > Exiguobacterium sp. s128. Next base: position 11,173 of record NZ_JACSMT010000013.1, read on the forward strand.
GAAGGGGATGAGTCGGTGATACATTCTGAAGGTATTGAATTTTTTCATGCAGTCGATCCACTTCGATTTCAGAAGTCAGATGATTCAAGAGGTCAAGTTCCGCAAACGGAATCGTGATGTCGTTTGATTGTGCGTGTAACGTATGTGTCATATCTAATCCACCTTATGTCTTGTTATCTTTTCATCATATAGGATATCTGAGACAAGAAACAGTCCGTTGCTTCGCGCAACGGACTGTTTCTTGTCTGCATGTTATGACATTAAGCGTGCAAGTGTAGGACATCCTCAACCGATTTATACGTGTAACCTAAGTCGCGTGCAACGGCTTCGTACGTGACGAATCCTTGTGCGACATTCAACCCTTTTTCGAGGGACGTATTCTCGGCAAGTGCACGGTGTGTTCCTTTGTTTGCAAGTTCAAGCACATAAGGAAGCGTTGCATTCGTCAAGGCGAGTGTCGATGTGCGGGGAACCGCACCCGGCATGTTGGCGACGGCATAATGGACGACACCGAATTTTTCGTACGTCGGATCGTCATGTGTTGAGATCCGGTCGACCGTTTCGAAAATTCCACCTTGGTCAATCGCAACGTCGACGATGACCGAACCTGGTTTCATTCGTTCGACCATCTCAGCCGTGACGAGTTTTGGCGCTTTCGCTCCAGGAATCAAGACAGCACCGACGACAAGATCACTTTCAGCGACTGCTTCTGCAATCGTATACGGATTTGAAATCAATGTGTTGATTGAATTGCCGAAGATGTCATCGAGTTGACGGAGACGTTCCGGACTCACATCGATGATCGTAACATCGGCACCAAGACCGACAGCCAGTTTCGCTGCGTTTGTTCCGACGACTCCACCACCGATGACCGTGACCTTACCGCGACGGACACCTGGTACGCCAGCTAACAGAATGCCCATGCCGCCGTGTGGTTTTTCAAGGAACTGGGCCCCGATTTGTGACGCCATCCGACCAGCCACTTCGCTCATCGGCGTCAGTAGTGGTAACGTCCGGTTCTTTTCGACCGTTTCGTACGCAATCGCTGTGATTTTTGAATCGACGAGTGCCCGTGTCAATTCAGGTTCTGCTGCGAGATGCAAGTACGTGAACAATGTGAGTTCCGGGCGGAAGTATTGGTATTCAGAAGCCACTGGCTCTTTGACCTTTAATGCCAGTTCAGCAGTTGCCCAGACTTCAGCCGCTGTCTCGATGATTTGCGCACCGGCTTGCATATATTCCTCGTTCGTAAAGCCGCTTCCCATACCAGCTGCTGTTTCGATGATGACCGTATGCCCTTGACCCGTTAAAGCCGCTACCCCAGCAGGCGTTAACGCGACACGGTTCTCATTATTCTTAATTTCCTTTAATACTCCGATGATCATAAATGCGATCCCCTTTCGCGAATAAACAAACAATGTATCACTTCCCCTTCAGTATACGAGAAATGAAAGCGTACGACTTTATCGGCGATTTCAAAAATACAAGCAATCCTTTGTGAAAAATCACAAAGGATAACGGTCTGCTTTTAGATACAAGTAAAGGAGTGCCCGTTCCGGCAGGGACTCCATCCGGATGCCGGCCTCTTCTTCAATCCGGCGCATCCGATACAGGATCGTATTTGGGTGGACGTGCAGATGGGAAGCCACCTGCTTGACGTTCCCGTCGTAGTGTAAAAACCACTCTAATGTTTCACATAAAGAAGCCGCATGTTTCCCGTCATATGCACGGAGACGTTCGATTTCTTCGAGACGGACGGTTCGTCGGCGCAAGCGCTCGGAAAAGATCGGCAACAGTTGGAATAAGCCAAGTCGTTCATACCGGGTCACCGCATCCAACTCAAAGGGAAAGGCATCCTTCAACCGCAAGACGATTCCAGTTTCTTCGTAACGCTCGGGAATCGACTGAACACCGGTAAAGACCTCACTACTCGCGGAAATAAAATTCGTATAACCGAAACGTTCCGCAAGCATTTGGCGAAAGGAGTGGATGAAGGCATCAAATTGAAGCCGTTCGTGTTGGACGTCTTGATCGTTTGTGCTGATCCACAAAATGAAATCTGTTTCATCATACGCATAGAGGAGCGGTCGAACCGTTTGCTGAATCGTCAACAAATAACGAAGACGATCAGCAAGACGCGGCGTGATGGCTTCCGAAAAACGAATCACCATCAAACGACTGATGCCGGGTGGTGCCAGGTGGAGTTTCGAGAAGGTTTTTAAGATTTCTGATTCTGGCATTTCTTCATGAAGCAATTCAAAAAAGAATTGTTCTGATTTTTCTTCTTGGCGTTTTTTTTGCATATCGATTGCAAGCAACTGCCGTTGGGCAAGTAAGGCGCCTGTCTTTAAATCAGCTAATTCTTTTGTGGAAAAAGGAGTGCTTCGAGCGATTGACCAAATGTAGCCGAGAATTTCAGCATCTTGTTTAATCGCAATCGCCACACGGTCATTCAGACCAACACCGGTCCGAGCTGAAATGATGAGGGGTTCATCTTGTGCAGCCAGATTTTGAATGACTTCATCTTTCCAAAGCTGATCGATGACCGACTCTGGAACCCGTCGACCGATGATGGTTGCGATCCGGGCGGGATCCGTATCGACCGTATGTGTACTGTAGGCGAGCAGACGATGATTTCGATCTTCAATCGTAATCGGTGCATTGAGTGCAATGCCGATGGCCTCTGCTAAATCATCAAGCGAATGATATGTCGCTTCTAGCATAAAAGCATTCCTTCTTTCTCTCTAAAACATCTGATGTAGTTAGTATATCTTTGTTTGTGTGAAATCACAAAAATTTTCGATACGGATTGTAAGAATAAACAAACTTGTGATAAGGTGAGCGACAGAGTAGAGGTTAAGAGAGAGAGGATCAAAAAACATGGATGTGTTACAACTGATTTCATCATGGATTTGGGGGATTCCCAGTATGGTCTTGTTGGTCGGGACAGGACTGTACTTTACGATTCGTTTACGTGGATTACAATTTCGGCGGTTAAAACAAGCGTTTCAACTTGCTTTGACCAAGTCAGAACAAGGAGAAGGAGAAATCAGTAGCTTTCAAATGTTGATGACATCGCTTGCTGCGACGATCGGAAACGGGAACATTGCGGGAATCGCCGTTGCCTTGACGATGGGAGGGCCGGGGGCCGTCTTTTGGATGTGGATCATCGGACTGATCGGAATGGCGACGAAGTATGCGGAAAGTTTACTGGCGATCATTTATCGCGATCGAAATGATCGTGGTGAAGTCGTCAGTGGACCGATGTATTACATCGAAAAAGGACTTGGAAAAGGATTCAAACCGTTAGCGGTTGCCTTTGCTATTTTCGGCTTAATCGCATCGTTTGGTGTCGGGAACACGGTTCAGGCGAATGCGATGTCGACCGTATTGAATCAAACCTTCCAAGTGCCATTACTCGTCTTCGGGATCGTATTAGCGATTGCGGTCTATTTTTCGATCCGTGGTGGTCTAGAACGTGTCAGCGCCATCTCAACGGTTTTTGTACCAGTGATGAGTCTGCTTTACATCTGTGCGGCATTATTGATTCTGTTCATTCAGGCGGATCAAATTCTACCGGCACTTGGATTGATCGTTCAATATGCGTTTGAACCGCTTGCGCCGGCGGGGGCGTTCACGGGTATTTCCATCATGGTTGCGATGCAAGTCGGAGTCGCGCGCGGAATCTTCACGAACGAAGCCGGTCTTGGGACGGCTGCCCTGATTGCGGGATCGGCTAAGAGTGAACGTCCTGCGGAACAAGGATTGATTTCGATGACCAGTACGTTCATCGTGACGATCATCGTCTGTACGATGACGGCGCTTGTTTTGATGACGACCGGATTTTGGGATCCTTCCGGCGGGGAGTTGTCAGGTGTAGTCCATGATGCGTCCTTATCGGGTGCTGCGTTGACATCGGCAGCATTTACGAGTGTCCTCGGTGCCAGTGGAGCCTGGATTGTTGCATTTTCGGTATTTTTCTTTGGGTATTCGACGATTATCGGATGGTACGTCTACGGAGAAAAATGTTTGGAGTATTTGAGTGGTGCTACACGGTTTAACGAAACGTACCGGATCATCTTTGCGGTTGCTGCCTGTTACGGTGCGATTGCAAATCTTGAGCCGCTTTGGCTGGTTGCAGACATCGCCAACGGGCTGATGATGATTCCGAATTTAATTGGTATGTTGTTGCTTTCGAAAGTCGTCATTGATCATACAAAACTGTATGAGGCAGGTACGATTCGAAACGTAGCGTAAAAAAAGGAGGCTGGGACATAACTTAGTTGCGTATACGCCATCACGCTTCTCTCACGCGCTTTCCTCAGGCTAGAAACAAGGCCCGGCGATCTGCCCATTCGGACAGATCGCCGGGCCTTGTTTGTCTCTGACAGCGCAAGTCACCTTGCGCTTTTTCCTGTAGGAGTCGCGTAAACGCGTGATTTCGTCTTAAAAAAATGTCACGGAAACATGAATGCGGCTGACTCATAAGTCAGACCAAAATCAATCGTTCTAACGGTCATTTCGATGCAAATTCTTATTGTTCACGAAGAAAAAGGGAGGTGGATTTCCGGATCAAACACCGAAAATCCACCTCCCTTCATTCCTTTTAATCGAGAGATGTCCTCACGTTTGAGTCAGTCCCATTCGTTTTTGTAGGGAATGTTTTTTTTCTGACACGCGCTAGGTGGCGAGGTTAGTTAAGGTTTTGTCGAGCGTTTTCTACTATAGACGACCAACGTCATCAAAAAGACGAGACTGAGCGTCACGAGTACGATCAGCGAAGCCGTATTGAAATGAAGTACTTCAAGGAGCACGCTTAAGGCGACGGTCAAATAGAAGATCCCCAAATATTTTTTGACGAATGGACTTTCAAAATGAGCTAATTGTTTCGCACCGATCGGCGCACCGAGTAATGCCCCGATGATCAACATGATGCCAACGACAAGGTCAACATCGGTACTTGCAACCGTATAGTTGACGAGTCCGGACAGGACGATTAATAAAGCCGAGGCGATACTTGTCCCGACCGCACGTTTGAGTTCATACCCGGCAATCCCGACGAGCAACGGCGTGATGATGAATCCACCACTGACTCCGAGTAAAGACGAGATGAATCCAGCAAATAAACCGATGAAGCCGAGGGCGAGGTAACGATTTTTCCAACCGGTCTGTATACCATCAGTGGACTTCGGATGTAAAAACTTGTTGGCGAAGTATAACAACAATCCGATGTAAACCACTGAAATGACGAGATGCGCCCCATTGACTTCTTCTAATTGAAGGACGATGGGGGTAGCAATCGTCGAACCGATGATACCGACTAAACCTACAACCAGACTGTCACGCCAAACGACATTTTTCAAACGAAGATGGGATAACGTCCCCGACACTGTTGAGCCTAATGTCAGCATCAAACTCGTCGCGATGGCGACACTTGGTGCAAAACCAAGAATTAACAATAACGGAGTCAGAATGATTCCACCGCCGATTCCAAAAAAACCAGAGATGATGCCAATGAAAAATCCGAGAGGTAAAAAATAATAAAAGTCCATCTATGCCATTCCTTTCACGATCTATAATACGGTAAGTATGGCAATCTACCTGCAAAATGTAAAAGGGAACGGCTCCTTCAAGGGGGTTGAAGGAGCCGTCGAGGGGATTATTCTTTGGATGCAGCCACTTCCGTCGCTGTATCGATGCCGGTATTGGCTTTAACGAGAATCCGTTCGAAGTTACCGGCAACCTCGTCGGATTTTGTAACAAGCGTCCCGATGATCGCACCTAGAAAACCAAGTGGAATCGAGACGATTCCTGGATTCGCCAGTGGGAATAGGGCTTCCCCGACGAACAAGGCTGAACCGTCGACTGCCCAGATATTAGGACTGAGCGCAACGAGAATCAGAGAAGAAAAAAGTCCGACGATCATTCCGGTGACGGCTCCGCCAGTACTGAAACGGCGCCAGAAAATCGTAAGGAGAATGACCGGCAAATTGGCACTTGCCGCAACAGCAAAGGCAAGCGACACCAAAAAGGCGACGTTCATGGATTGGGCAAACAGTGCCAAGACCATCGAAACGAGCGCGACGGCAATCGAGGCCAACCGAGCAGCCGTCATCTGTTCTTTTTCCGTCGCCTGTCCTTTACGTAAGATGTGACTGTAGAAGTCATGGGCAAAGGCGGAAGCGGCAGACAAAACCAGTCCGGCAACTACGGCGAGAATCGTCGCAAAGGCGACGGCAGCTACGAAGGCAAAGAGTAAGTCGCCGCCGAGTGCTTGAGCAAGCAAGGGGGCTGCCATGTTTCCAGCAGCGTTTGCGGCAATGATATCTTCCGAACCGACAAACGCGGCAGCTCCAAAACCAAGGAAAATCGTTAAGATATAAAACGCACCGATGATCCATGTTGCATAAACAACGGATTTACGGGCAGTTGGTGCATCCTTGACGGTGAAAAAACGAATTAAGATATGTGGCAGTCCGGCTGTTCCGAGGACAAGCGCCAAGTTCAAGGAAATCGTATCGAGCGGTAACTTAAACTTATTACCTGGATTTAAGAACGAATCGCCGAGTGGTGTCGCTTGTTTGACTTCAGAAAACATCTTCATGATTGAAAAATCAAACTTCGCAAATACCATAAAGGAGATGACGGCTGTTCCGGCCATCAAGAGCACGGCTTTGATAATTTGCACCCACGACGTCGCGGTCATGCCACCGAAGACGACGTAGACCGTCATCAGGATACCGACGATGATGACACTCGTTGTGTACGGGATACCTAGCAACAGCTCGATCAAGGCACCGGCTCCGACAAGCTGGGCAATCATATAGAAAATCGAGATGACAATCGAGTTCATCGCGGCGATACCACGGACTTTTGAAGCGTTAAAGCGAGCAGCAATCATATCCGCCATTGTATATTTCCCTAAATTCCGCAACGGTTCTGCGACGAGATACAGCACGACGAGATAAGCAACGAGGAAACCAATCGAATAAAAAAATCCATCAAATCCGGCTAAGGCAATCATGCCGGCAATTCCTAAAAAGGAAGCAGCCGACATGTAATCACCAGCGATGGCCATTCCATTTTGGGCTCCGGTCAGCCCGCCGTCCGCTGTATAAAAGTCGTTGGCTGTTTTGGTTTTACGGGCAGCAAAATATGTAATGACGAGTGTCAAACCGACAATCGCTACAAAAAGGACGACAGCTGTATAATTCATCGTGACTCCTCCTTGATCTGTTCGACCAATCGATCAAACGAACGGGCTTTTTTGTTATAGAGGGTACAGAACGTCCATGTCATGATGAATTGAAGGAAAGCAAATAACCAAGCACCCGTGATATCTCCGATCAACGGTTGATTTAAAAATGTAAAATAGCTTGTCATGATGGGAAGGGCAAAATAAAAAATAAGACAAAACAGAATCGCAGGAAGGATAAAGCTGTTTTTTTCGTGCATCAGTTGTCTAAATGAAGCACTTTCGACAATCGTCTGTGCGGAGCGTGTCGTCTCCGTCTTCGTCGATTCCGATACTTGGTGCATAGGGACGCCTCCTTTAAAAATGAATTTAAATTCATTATAAAGACAGTCTTGTTGGAAAATCTATCCTAATTTAATGAAGGTAAAATCTGAAATTATACTAGTATTGGTCTTACCAATTTAATGTAAGCGTTTCCAATGTTGAACAAAGTGTGAACGGTATTTTTATATAATAATCAGTTGCGAAAATGATTCAAAAGTCCTGTGTCTGAAAGGACTCGAAAATCTGACAGAAAAAGAAGAATCAAAAAGCGACAGATCTCTTGATGGATGAAAGAGGTCTGTCGCTTTGGCGGATAAGTTATTTATTATTGTGTTCGATGTCTTGTTCAATCTCACGGAGTACTTTTGAACGACGGGCAAGGGCACGTCGTTTAATGATTTCTTCGACCCCACGGCTGACTCCCCAGATGGCGAGTAAAATCAGGAACAGGAAGACAAGTCGAATCGGTCGTTCCAAAAAAGTGGACCATTCTTTACCGATTAAGGAAAAGATAATGACGACAATCAATCGACCTGCTCCGGCAGCAATCAAGTACGTCCGAAGCGATAGCTGAATCATCGCCGAAATGGATGTAATGATGAATGCCGGCATGAACGGGAGTGAAAAGAAGAAACCGAGTGAAATCGGACTCATATGCCGGACACGTTCAATCCAGTGTTGTGCGCCTTTATGTTGCTCAAGCCACCGTGTGACGGGACGGCGAAATAAATAACGAATACAAGCGAAAACGACAAGTGAACCAAGCATACTTCCGACCCACGAGACGAGTACACCCATCCAAAAACCATATGTCGCTGCGTTAGCAGAAATGATCAAGACTAACGGAAGGAATGGAAACAAGGATTCAAGAAACGGGGCGATTAATCCAGTCGAAGCTCCACCTGGAAGATCCTGAAGAAACGTAATCATCTGTTCGATCCACTGACGGACGGTTTGGAGCATTCGGAATCCTCCTTACAAAATAAACTACTATTTTCTATTTTAACTCTTTCGTCGTCAGAAAGGGAGAGGCTTTATGTAATCGTTATTGATAACATAGCAATTGTGCAATTCAAATGAAGTTGGTATCATACTTAAATGGGTGCGTTTTGCAGGCGTTCCCAGCTAGCTAATAGCTATGACGCTTCGTTCGCCAACGTTCGTTTTACTGCAAAAAACTGACATGGGGGCCAATGAGGATTATGAAACCTTATCGCGTACTATTATTTTATAAGTATGTTCCAATCGACAATGCGGAACAAGTAACAAAGGAGCACCTTGCGTATTGCAAAGAGCTCGGCATCAAAGGAAGAATCTTGATCGCACCGGAAGGCATCAACGGAACGTTGTCCGGAACAGTCGAGCAGACAGAACAGTACATGCAAGACTTGCTTGCGGACCCACGGTTTAGTGACATCGAGTTCAAAATCGATGAGGTCGACGAGCATGCCTTCAAAAAAATCTTTGTCCGTTACAAGAGTGAGCTCGTGACATGGCGTTTTGAAGATGAATTCAACGTGCCGGAAGAACACGCGACGTATCTTGAACCTGCAGAGTGGAAAAACATGATGCAAAACGAAGATGTGGTCATTCTCGATGTTCGAAACAACTATGAATACGATCTCGGTCATTTTAAAAATGCGGTCAAAGTAGATGTTGATGCATCACGTGAATTTCCACAATGGCTCGACGAAAATGAACACCTGTTTGAAGGGAAAAAAGTCCTGACGTATTGCACGGGCGGCGTCCGTTGTGAAAAATTCACGGCTTATTTCCGGAAACGTCAAAGTAGTGATGACATCTTCCATCTGAAAGGTGGCGTCGTCATGTATGGGAAAGACGAAGCAACGCGTGGAGAAGATTGGGAAGGCGAACTGTATGTATTTGATGAGCGCATCCAAGTACCTGTCAATGAAGTCAATCCAACGGTCGTCTCGACGTGTTACTACTGTGGAAAAGATGAAACACGGTATGTGAACTGTGCAAATCCAGAATGTAATCGTCAACACTTCTGTTGTGAAGAGTGTGAACCTAAAGTCATGCGCTCTTGCTCAGATGAATGCCGGGAACACCCACGGAATCGTTACGTAAAAGAACAGACGGAAGAACTCGTCAACTAAGTGGTACGTCATCAAAACAGACTGTCCGGACCCGATCGGGTCCAGGCAGTCTGTTTGTCGTTTAGGAAGAAAATAAGAACCGGAGTATGTCCGGCATTCGTTTTGCCCACTCCGTTTCATGATGGATGGCGTCCGGGATGACTTCATATCGTGCCGTTTCTACTTTTCGCCGGACAGCCTGAGCGAGCACGTCATTTGTGTGTAAGTAGTCGATTTCGGTCATCGGTCCGCTGATTTCTTTTGTTCCGACATCCATATAACAACGATGTTGCTCCGACAAATTTGGACTACGTTCGATGAATTCAAGAAGGGAGGAAAAATTAGCCCATCCTGCAGTCGAGAGAGCCGCGACACGTGTGATGATTTCCGGATAGGCGAACAAACCATAAAGCGAAATGACCCCGCCCATCGAACTGCCGATCATGGTCGTATCCGTCGGAACAGTAGCATAGTGTTCATCGATATAAGGTTTTAGTTCGTGAACGATCCAGTCCATGTATCGTTTGCCATGCCCTCCGATTGTTGTCCGGTGTGAAGGATAAGCGGTGCGCATCAATAAGGCTTCATCGGTCCAAGGTGCATATTCGTCGTAGCGGTCCATCGCGTCATCCGGGCTATCGATGGCGACGATCATCGCATGGAGCTTCACGGCGTGCAGGGCATGATGTACTTCCCAACCTTTTCCGAACGAAGCGGTTTCACCACTGAAGACATTTTGCCCATCGTGCATATAGATGACCGGAAGTGCTTCGTCAGCCGGCAACTCTGTCGGGCGATAAATCCGAATCGTCCGTGGGAGCTCAAGTGTCGGGAGTGTACGTTCAATTTCAATGATTGACAAGGTGTTCACGACCTTTCAGAGATTCGCGTAATGTGCAGTACAGTTTCGACCATTGTGTTTTCCACCTACATAAAGAGCATGATCGGCCTGACGGAGTGATTCTTCAAAAGAACGTTCATAGGGCTGGTTGACCGTATCGACACCAAGACTGATCGTAATCGATAGACGGTGTCCCTCGACGACGAAAGGCCGATCAAGGACAGCATGCCGAACTTGTTCTGCTAAGTCAATCGCTTGATTTTGTGGACAATGATGAATCAATAAGACAAATTCTTCACCACCGTAACGGGCAGCAAACATCGCCGGTTGTTTTTGCTGTAAGGATAAGATGCGCCGGCCGAGTTCACGTAAGACCAAATCCCCAACTTTATGACCATACGTATCATTTACATATTTAAAATGATCGATGTCGAACAAGATGATCGACAACGGATAATGGTCAGCAGCAAATTGATGCGCCCCTTCTTCATAAAAAGCCCGGCTGTTAGCGAGTTCCGTTAAAGCATCCGTCCGGCTTTCAGCATACAGTTGATACGTTTCCTGTGAACGATGCAACACACGGCAAAAGATACGGAGCAGGCGTGCTAGTTCATCGGCGTTCGTTTCATCATACGCATCTGCTACTTGATGGAACAAAACGATGGAGACATCAACATCCTCGCTTGTGATGGAAGGAATCGCAAGCATCGAGTGACGGTCGACCGGTAAGGCAATCTGGATATCCTTTCCCCAGTCAAATCGTAGACCATGGATGATTGGGGTCTGCAGTTGTTCCGCGGATAACGAGTGAAACAATGGAAGGACATCGATGATGGTTTTTGTCCGGATATTATAGATGACCTGTTTACGTTGTTGCTGAATCGAGATCCATCCTTCTGAAAAATCAAGTAAGTGGGGTAAATCAAGTAGTAACGAGTCGATGGCCTCGCGTTCAAAACGGGAAATCAGCAGATGTTCTTTGGCGTCATCAAACCGTTTGGCATTTTCCATTGCTTCAAGTGTCATGCCACGCTGTTGCAGTAATCGTTTGAATAAAAATAGGATCAGTGTCGAGACAGAGGCAGCGATGAGGGGGTTCTCATCATAAAACCAGATGCCAAGAAAGGCACTCAGCATACTGATACCGTAGACAAGTGTCTGTAGGCGAACGAGGCGAGTCCAGTCGTATCTTAAGAAGAGAACGCGGTTGACGAAACGGCACTGCACGTAAGAGACGGTCAGGACGGTCGCCAAATAGCCTGAAAATGGAACTAAGGCTTCCGAGTAGGTAAAACCGGTTCCAATCGGTCCGCCGAGAGCTAAGTAAACGAGTGATGGACAAGCGAGATAGAACAAATCAAACAAGACATTAATCGGATACAAATATAAAAAGCGTTTTAAGCGAATTTCTTGTTTGTGCGAGAAAAATTGAAAGATTAGAATGCCAATCTGACTGAGAAGGATTGATGGCAATAAGCCATAGTTGAGGAAGATGAATAAGATGATCCCTTCTTGAAATGTATAATAAATGCCGCCGCGACGGACATTATCGAATTGAAACAAGATGATCAGTGCCAGTAGATAGGCCGCATTTCCGAACGAGAGCGGAAAGTCGAGAAGTGTCGGGTACATCCATAAAGTGAAGGTAAGGATAATCACGACGAGACACAAGACAAGCCAACCAGTGCGCGCCACTTTTTGATAGTAGACCATAGGGCGTCCCCTCCTTTAGCAGTCCTTTCCTACTTATACCCGTTTTGTGGAAAATATGATGATAGATTTACAAAAAAAATAAGGTTGAGAGAATGAGAGGGATTGCGTATAATGTGAAAGATATCAACAATCGATGACGAAGAAAGTAACGGGATGATTTGATCAGCCAGCGAATCAGGGAATGGTGGAAGCCTGAATGAAACAAAAACCGTGAAGCGCACTTCCGAGATGCTATCCGAATCAATCTGATCAGGCGTAGCCGGGGGATCCCCGTTATCACCAGTTAAAGTGGGTGTCACATGTTTGACACCAAGAAGAGTGGTACCGCGGTCATTCCGTCTCTTTGCGTGTTGCGCAAAGGGCGTTTTTTATTGGAAAAAATAAACTGTTGGAGGGAACGAAATGAGTTATAAGCAACAATATGCCAAAGTATTACATGACGTGATTGGTGATGCGTTATCGCAAGAAGAGATTGAACAATTGATTGAACAACCAAAACACGAAGATCATGGGGATTTAGCTTTCCCTTGTTTCCAACTCGCTAAAGCGTTCCGCAAAGCACCGATGATGATTGCGACGGAGTTGGCTGAAAAAATCGATAATCCATTGTTCTCAAACGTCCAAGCAGCAGGACCATACGTCAACGTCTTCTTAAATCGGGAAATCGTCTCACGGGAGATCGTCAAACGTGTCTTGGAAGAAAAACAAGCGTACGGATCAAGCGAGCCGACCGGAAAAACGATTGTCACCGACTTCTCATCACCGAACATTGCGAAACCTTTCTCGATGGGTCATTTACGTTCGACGGTCATCGGGAATGCCTTAAATCAGATTTCACGGAAAAAAGGATACGACGTCGTCGGCATCAACCATCTGGGGGACTGGGGAACACAGTTTGGTAAGCTGATGGTCGCTTACAACATGTGGGGCAAAGAAGAAGACGTCCGCGCTGAGCCGATCAAGGAACTGCTTAAATTGTACGTCCGTTTCCACGAAGAAGCAGAAGAGAACCCGGCTCTAGAAGACGAAGGGCGTGCTTGGTTCAAAAAACTCGAACAGGGTGACGAACAAGCGACGGCACTTTGGACATGGTTCCGTGAAGTGTCGCTCGTCGAGTTCAACCGCGTCTATCAAATGCTTGGTGTCAGCTTCGACAGTTTGAACGGAGAAGCGTTCTATAACGATAAGATGCAACACGTCATTGATCTGCTCGAAGAAAAAGAATTGTTAGTTGAATCGGAAGGCGCAATGGTCGTCGATCTCGAAGCAGAAGGGATGCCTCCGGCCTTGATCAAGAAGAAAGACGGTGCGACGTTATATGCGACACGTGATTTGGCGGCTGCGGTCTACCGTCTTGAGACATACGGTTTCGAGCAAGCCTTTTATGTTGTTGGTGGGGAACAAGCACTTCACTTCAAACAGCTGTTTGCGGTCTTGAAAAAACTTGGGTTTGAAAATGTGTATGGCATGCACCATGTGCCGTTTGGTCTGATCATGAAAGATGGCAAAAAAATGTCGACACGTAAGGGACGGATTGTCCTCCTGGAAGAAGTGTTACAAGATGCGATCAATGTTGCGAAGCAAAACATCGCCGAGAAAAATCCAAACTTGGCGAATGCCGAACAGACGGCACGCGAAGTCGGTGTCGGCGCCGTCATTTTCCATGATTTAAAAAATGAGCGGATGAACAACATCGAATTTGATTTAGAACAAATGCTTAAATTTGAAGGAGAAACGGGTCCGTATGTCCAATATACGAATGCGCGGGCAAATTCCTTACTTCGTAAAGGGGAATACGATGGATCGGCGTTTGTCGGAAGTGCGGATGATTACTCGTGGGGCGTCGTATCGATGCTGAACCAGTTCTCAACTGTGATCGACCGGGCGTTTACACGTCGCGAACCGTCAATCATCAGCCGGTATGTGCTTGATTTAGCTCAAAGCTTCAACAAATATTATGGACAAGTCCGTGTCCTAGAAGAAGATGCAGAAAAACAATCTCGCCTTGCACTCGTGAAATCGGTTACGATTGTATTGATGGAAGGATTACGCCTGCTTGGTGTCGGTGCTCCAGAAGAAATGTAATATAAATCAGATTAAAGATGGGGTTATTATATGAACAAAGAGACAATGGAACGGTTACAGCACGCATCTACACAAATGAATCAGGAAGACTTGGCTGAATCAGTTGCCTTCATCGCTGACTTCCACGGAAAAGTTGCCGCATGGCTTCCCGGTGAATCGGTCGATTTCGTGTTTGATTTCGTCACAGCACCAGGAGCGGATCAAATCGCTCCAATCGGTGGGGATGCACTCGAAACAAAAGGAAATTTTGAATTCTTCATGGTGAAAAAGCAGACACGTAAAAAATTAGGTGAACTGCTGGCATTATGGAAAGCACCACGGACAAAAGAGACGCTCAACCAAATCGATGCGATTGGTCTGAAGAAATGGTTGGCACGGAACGAGTTCCGCTCAGAAGATAAACCATGGGATTACTTGAACCGTCTGCATGTCTTGTTGTTCCTTGATCAAATGACAACAGTCATCGATGATCATCAATTGACGACGTTGTATGAGCAACTCGTCCGGAAAACGCCTGTACCGACAAGCTTCGTTCGTCGCCAAGGTGAAGTGCGCCGTGTCGTGAATCAGTTTGCCGATAAAACGGAGTTCACGCAAGTGGATTTAGTCCGTGCTTCACTCGTTCGCCACCTGTAAGAGTCGGTGAGATACGAAACACACAACAACCCCCTGTTCTGTTCACGTGATGTGAGTAGAGCAGGGGGTTGTTCGTCTAGAGACTTATCTCGTTTGATGGAACGTGATGGTTTCGGCCGTCGTATCATAAAGCAGCCATTCCCGCTCGACGAGAACCGGTCCGACATTGATGGCATAGTATCCACGCTTGGTGGAAATCGGAACACCCAGTTGAATTTTCAGCCGTTTTCCGTCTTTGAACAGTCCGCGGACATGACTGTGACCGAAAAACAACAGACGCTCTTTATAGGGAGACGTATCTGGTGTTAAATCGTAACTCCACTTCAATTGGTCACCATGAAGGAACAAGGCAGACTCGGTTTGTTTGAGGCGGTCTGAGGAACGGAGTTGGTCAAGCGTACTTGACGCCCCGACCGGAATCAGCGACAGCAACCGTTCTTCTTGATTACCGAGTAATGTCTCAAAAAATAATAACTTTAAAAAATCTGGATCGAGCGTCACGATCTGTTCGGTTTCTTCGAACGTGTATCGTTTCGCCCGTTTTTTCCCGATATGGCATTCATGAACATCCCCCAGTGAAAAAACGATGGCTTGAGGAGCGGTCTGTTGAATCGCCGTCAATACGGCGCGGGTATCGGGTAATGAACTGTGCAAATCCGTAATGAGTGCATACTGCATGAGGCATCACTCCCTTGTAATAAGAGTATACCCTGCGTCTGCTACATCTCATCCTATTTCCAATTAAGCCGGATCGACCGTGACACCACGCTCAGCGAAAACGACTTTGGCTACTTCAAGAGCATTCAAGACGCGTGGGAAACCTGTATAGGGAACAAGGTGCATGATGGCTTCGACGATTTCATTTCCAGTCAAGCCAGCCGTCAGACCCGTATTGATATGAAGAGCAAGCTGCGGTTCTGTCCCTTGTGTGACAAGTGAAGCGATCGTGACGATTGCACGGTCCCGATTCACAAGACCATTCCGGCTATAAACTTCGCCATATGCAAAATCCGTGATCCATTCGCCGACAGCCGGTGCAATATCTTTTAAGGACTCGGCAATTTTTTCATGGGTCGATTGAGCAGAATTTGTATCTGTAAACTCGTTTAATTTTTTCATCCCGACTTCGTGTCGGTTGTCTAAGTGCGTTGCCATAGTGAATAACTTCCTTTCTGTTGTGAACGATACAACTTATCTTAAAGGAAGAAAAACCATGCTACAAATACATGGTTTTTATACATATCATTCATTTTTAGAATGGATTTCTTGGACGAATCGGATCCATTCGCGGGTGACATACGATTGATATCGACCGGTCGGAACGGCGACACCCAGTTGCCAAGGAACACGTACCGTTAATGGAATCGTCTTTACACCTTTGATCGTCATTTGTTGGGCAAGCGAGCGGGGAAGCAGTGTCACCGCATTTCCTTCCGCGACGAGTAGGCAAAGGAAGTCCCACTGTGAACTGACGTGTGCGATGTTCGGTTGAAAACCGGCTGCTTCACACGCCTGTAAGACGACATCATGGAGCGAAAACGTTTCATTGAACAAAACGAAAGGAAGGTCTGCCACTTGATCTAAGGACAAAATCGACTGACGCGCTAACGGATGTTGTTCGGGTAAAAACAAATGAAGTTCTTCTTCGATAAATGGAAAGACGGTCAAATGTTCGTCAGCTGGAAAAACCGTCGCAATCAAATCGACCTCTCCGGCAACGACGGCTTTTTCGAGCGCATGTCCGCCGGCTTCCGTTATCTCGATCGCAATCATCGGATACCGTTCCTTGAACTGACGTAAGAGACGTGGAAAAAATAGCGATCCAATCAAAGGTGGGACACCGATCCGAATCGTACCTTTCGTCAAGTGCATGACGTCATAGAGATGAGACGGTAAGTCGGCCAATTGATTTAAGATCTTTTCGCCTTCTGTCAGTAAGGTCGCACCGGCATCGGTCAAGACGATTTGCCGCTTGCTCCGGTCAAACAGTTCGATGTCGAGTTCTTCCTCTAAGTGACGCACCATCTTGCTGAGCGTCGGCTGAGTCACATGGAGATGGTCGGCCGCCTTCGTAAAACTTTTAAATCGGGCGACTTCCGTAAAATATTCCAATTGGCGAAAATCCATTCTCTTCACTCCTATTCGTACAGGTTATATATATCATAACAAGTATTCATTTTTATTATTCGTTGTCTAAGCGTACAGTAAAGGAAACAAACGAGCAAAGAGGAGTAGATGAAGATGAAACAACTTGAAGGAAAAGTAGCCTTGATTACGGGAGCAGCGAGTGGGATTGGTCTTGAAATCGCGGAAGAATTTGCCCAAGAAGGCGCAAAAGTCGTCATCGTCGATTTACAAGAGGACGCTGCGAAACAAGCGGCGGAGGCACTCCAAAGTAAAGGATTCGAAGCCTTTGCCGTAGCGGGGGATGTGACGAGCGAAGTCGCCATCCAGTCGAGCATCGAACAGACGATGAGCCATTACGGACGCATCGATATCGTCATCAATAATGCCGGGATGCAACACGTCTCACCAATCGAAGAATTCTCGACTGAAAAATTCGACTTACTGCAAAGCATCATGTTACGGGCACCGTTCCTTTATACGAAATATGTTTTCCCGATCATGAAAAAACAGGGATTCGGTCGAATCTTAAATATGTCATCGATTAATGGACTGATCGGATTTGCCGGTAAAGCGGCTTACAATAGCGCAAAACACGGCGTCATCGGCTTGACGAAGGTCGCAGCACTGGAAGGTGCAACGTCCGGCATTACCGTCAATGCGATTTGCCCGGGTTATGTCGATACGCCACTCGTTCAAAAACAATTGTCTTCTCTCGCAGAGACACGCAACGTGCCACTCGACCGTGTACTTGAAGAAGTCATCTATCCGTTGGTGCCACAACACCGCTTATTACAAGTAAAAGAAATCGCGGACTATGCGATCTTCTTAGCAAGTGATAAAGCGGCGGGTGTGACCGGTCAAGCCGTTGTGCTTGATGGTGGTTATACGGCTCAATAAGTATAAAAAAATCCCTTTTCTCCAGCTTGGAGAAAGGGGATTTTTCTGGTTAACGGAAGTTGATGAACTGGACGTCAACCGATAACGATAACTCACGGACGATTTGCATGACTTGTTGCAGGTCATCACGTGATTTGGCCGTGACACGGATTTGATCGTCTTGAATCTGTGTTTTGACTTTGAGTTTCGATTCCTTGACGGCGTTGTTGATTTTTTTCGCATCATCGCGGTCAATCCCACTTTTGAGGATGACGCGTTGACGAACGGTATTACCAGCGGCCTGTTCGACTTTTTCATACTGCAGGTTTTTTGTCGGTACTTCACGTTTGATGAGTTTTGCTGTCAAGACATCCTTCACTTGATCGAGTTTGAAGTTGTCATCCGAGATGAGGATCAAATCCTCTTTCTCTAGTTTCATATCACTTTTAGAGCCTTTAAAGTCAAAGCGGTTCGTGATTTCCTTCAAAGCGACTTGCATCGCATTTTTGACTTCCTCGATGTTGATTTGTGACACGATATCAAATGAATTATCTTTTGCTGCCATTTAAATCTCCCCTTTCGTTCCACAACCATTTTAGCATATTTGTCCGGAAATGCTCTGTCTTCTCAATGAAGTTACAGGAAAAGAACGACAAAGGTGGACAGTCGAAACGTTCACCCGTGTGAAATTTTGCTATAATAAAAACCATGAAATGAAAGGGGTGCATGGCTTTGAAACAAACAGCAGATATGTTGACGCTCACACCAGAAGAGTTGGATGAGCGATATGCCTATAGAGGAACGGATCTAGGAGCAACGTTTGACGAGACGATGATACGGGTCCGCCTGTGGGCGCCGACGGCAGAACGTGTTGCGATTCGACTGTACCGGACATTACGGGCAAGAAAAGTCGAAGAAATCGAACTGACGCCAGATACGAAAGGGACATTCGTCGTTGAACTGGATCGTGCTGTGTATGAAGGTTACTTTTATACGTTTCAAGCCAGCATCAACGGACAAAAGATCGAAGCAGTGGATCCCTACGCAAAAGCAGTCGGGACGAATGGCAAACGGGGGGCATTAATCAATCCGTCCACGATACAACCGGACCGTTGGATTGAAGAACGCCCGTTGTTCCATTCCTCACAAGATGCAGTCATCTATGAACTACATGTCCGAGACGCGACAAGCCATCCGGCGAGTGGTGTCATCGAACGAGGCACGTTCCGCGGATTGACGGAGGCAGGCACACGGACGCCGACTGGTGGCTTGACCGGGCTTGATTATTTAGCAGACCTGGGAGTGACCCATGTCCAACTCCTGCCGATCTATGATTTTGGTTCAGTGAATGAATCGGTCATGAATGATCCGGACAACTACAATTGGGGATATGATCCCGTCAATTATTTTGCGCCGGAAGGTTCGTATGCGTCAAACGCGGACGATCCGACAGTCCGGATCCGTGAGCTGAAAGCGTTGATTCAGGCTTTGCATGACCGGGGGATCCGTGTCGTGATGGATGTCGTCTTTAATCATGTGTATGACGCGGAAACGGCACCACTTGGTCAGTTCGTACCTGGATACTTTTATCGTCACGAAGCAGATGGTACGCTGTCGAACGGCAGTTTTTGCGGAAACGATACGGCATCAGAACGTTTCATGATGCGGAAGTTCATCCTCGATTGCGTGACCTACTGGGCAAAGGAATATCACCTCGACGGATTCCGATTTGATTTGATGGGGTTACATGATGTTGAGACGATGAATCAAGTGCGTCACGCCCTCGATCGGATTGATCCTTCGATTTTGATTATCGGCGAAGGGTGGGATCTCGATACGCCACTAGCACCGGAACAGAAAGCCAATTACTTTAATGCACCACAAATGCCGGGAATCGCGCACTTCAACAATGGGTTACGTGACGGGATCAAAGGAGATGTCCAGACACCGACGGATCGCGGATTCATCAGTGGTGCTTTCGAGCGGACAAGTGAAGTCAAACGCGGTATCGCTGGTAACGTATCTTCACAAGGATTCGCGGAGGAACCGAACCAAGTCGTTTCTTACGTCGAAGCACACGATGATTTAACGATTTGGGATAAACTGTTGATCTCACGCCCGGAAGATACGGATGAGATTCGCAGGAAGCGACAGATGCTTGCAAATGCCATCATCTTGACAGGACAAGGCATTCCATTTTTACACGCAGGACAAGAATTCTTCCGGACGAAAAACGGGATTCGCGACAGCTTCAATGCGGGTGAAGTCGTGAATCGACTGGATTACGAACGGGCGGATCAATTCCGTTATAGTGTCGAATACGTCAAAGGGTTGATCGCCATGCGTCGTCAATATCCGATGTTCCGGTTAGAAAACACCGCGATGATTCGTAAACATCTCCGTTTTCTTGAAGAGGGAGAAGGCATCATCGCCTACGAACTGAAACGGACGTATGAAGGATATGTCGAACGGCAACGTGTCTATCACAACGCGACAGAGCAGGATGTGACAATCACGTTACCGAGCGGAGAATTTGAAGTCCTCGTCGAAGAAGGCACCGTGAAAATCCATGCACCCCGTCTGCATGAAGAAAAAGAAATCGTCGTCAAAGCGTTGACGACGACGGTGATTGCAGAACGGAAGTCGGACTATAAGAAGTATGCGGTCGCAGGTGGAGCCGCGCTGACGGTTCTTGGTTTATTGTATGCGGCGAGCAAACGACGAAAGAAACAAAACTAAATAAAGCACAATCTGTTTGAGACAAATGGGATGCTGGGGAAATCGAGGTTCACTTTAAGTGGACTTCGATTTTTTTGTTGAAATGAATAGGTGGACGAAAAACATGACAGTCGTGTTGCATTGTCATCGAATTGATTTAATGATTTCAAGTGGTTTCTGTTTCATTTTGGGACTTCGGGGAACATACTATAAAAGTAGTATCTAGAGTGTTGGTTTTTGAAAGGATGTACGTCTTATATGTTTGGTTTTAATGATATCTGGAAATTTTTCTTCTCGTTTTTTCTGTTATTACCGATTGTCACATTGATCCATGAAATGGGGCATTACTTTTTTGCACGTTTGTTTGGCGGTAACATGGAAATCAATATCGGATCCGGAAAATCCTTGTTACGGGTCGGACCGATCCGTCTGAATCGTGTCTACTTTTGGGACGGATGGTGCCAGTACGAGGCGCTTCGTCATGAAAATAAATTTACGAACATTACCGTTTATGCCGGTGGCGCGATTTTTAACTTAATCAGTATCCTCATCGTCAATGGTCTGATTTATGCCGGTGTGTTCGAGGCTTCGATTTTTACGTACCAATTTGCCTACTTCTCGTTTTACTTCATCTTCTTTTCGCTGTTCCCGATCGATCATCCAAACGGATATCCGAGTGATGGGAAAGCAATCGTCAACGTCTTCCGTTACGGAAAATCGAAGTACAATCCACAAGCTTAATCGGATGAATAGCAAATGCCCTTCTTTTCAAGCGATGATCGCAAGAGAGAAGGGCATTTTTTAGTCATAGTTCTTTTGAGGGTGGTGTTTCCTCTTCAGTGGATGATTTAGATTGTTCACTTTCTAATTCGACCAGTTTTTGAATCAAGATATGTCGTGGCATGTGCATCAACTGTTCGAGTGGCACATTGAGACGTTTTGAAAGTTCGACAGCGGTATCTGCTGATAGTTGTAGGGGTTTCATGATAAAGGTTCCTCCTTTTGGTTTAGTTTTAGTATACAGGACGTGCTCGCCGAGCGCATCGACAGTAGCTAGAAACAGCGAAGGTTGATACCGTAAGAAGTAGGAAGTGATGCGTATGTATAAACCAGCCGCTGAGCTGTTGCTCCATGAGTCTGTTTCACTATTCGATCGGTTTGGTGATGATCTGATTTTATATCGAGATCAAGGCGGATTTACGAAATGTGATTCAGACTTGAGAATACGATGGGAAACAGCATGTGCGTATATTCCCTTTACCTGGTATTTTGAACCAGACGGATACCGTGTGTTCATCGTTTTTGAAGAAACATCAATCTTTGGTTTACTTGATTTAAGAGACGGACGTCTTCAGTATATGGATCGCCCCGCCGTTTTTGCAGATGCGTGGTTCAGTAACCTGTATGAATGGCAAGATGACAGCATTTTTATGTATTCAGCTGAGACCGATGTCGTGCGATATTGTTTTGAAAAACAGGAAGGAACATTTTCTGATTACGATGAAGCTCCTTTACTGGGACGCCTGATTGAGCGTGGATATGATCCACGGTTTGCGTTTGAACGTCTGATTGTGCCAGGGACGATGATTTCCTATGACCTGACACAGTCGAGATATGTCATTTGGGATGCTGTCACAGAACAAGAACAGATTATTCCGTTTTCGGAGTATGATGAATATTTGCTTGTGGACAGTCGACAGCATCTCTTTTCAATTACGGATGCGACTCGTTTTTATCTATATGAAAAAGACCAGCTGAAATTCAAATTTGATGGTTGTCAATCATCGGTGCTGCTCAAGACGGTATTGTTGGATGAAGCAGCACAACGGCTTGCAATCGTCTCGACCTCGTCGAATTTCGGAAATACGTGGCTACAGATTTTTCAAAAGACGTAAACACATCCTTTGTCATATCAGGCGAAGGATGTGTTTCTTGTATGCGAAAAGAGGGGGAGCGATGAACGATGGAACGGTTTGGCCGACAAGTAGTGCGTTTTCGAAAAAGTATCAGTGTGATCTGGTTGATCGTCTTAATCGGACTCGGTTATTTTGCAGTTCAACTTCCGGATCAACTCAAAGGAAATGGTTTTACACGGGACGGTGAATTTCAGCAAGTGGAACGGGTATTGGAGCGTGAGTTCAATCAAGACCCCCATCAAATCATCGTGTTGTTTGAAGGCGAAGAGAACACGATCCGAGAAGACATGGACCGTCATGTCGCGATGTTTCGAACGATTCAAGGGGTCGGGCAGGTCGTTGGATTAAAGGAGAATCCGGACGCCTTGAAGGACGGGAAAGGATATGTATCGATTGGTATACCCAACATTGAACCATCGTGGGTGAGCGCGGTGCAAGAAAAACTTGATCCGCGTAACGGCAGCTCCATCCGGCTAACCGGGGAACCGTTGATCGTCGATGATTTGAACACAGCTTCGAAAAATGATTTAGTCCGAGCGGAATTGATTGGTGTTCCTGCAGCATTGCTCGTGTTACTTGTTGTGTTCGGAACACCACTTGCTGCCATCTTACCGCTCATCATGGGACTCGTTACGTTCATCTTTGGTGCAGGAACACTTTATTTTATTGCCGGTCAACAGGAATTATCGATCTTTGTCTTAAATGCCGTCGCCATGATTTCCCTCGCACTGGGAATCGATTTTTCCTTGCTGTACGTCAATCGTTTTCGGGAAGAACGAGCAGGCGGACGGTCCATCACGACATCGGCTGAAGTGTCCGTTGCAACAGCCGGACGATCGATCCTATTTTCGGGGATTTGTGTATTCGTAGGTCTGGCAGGACTACTTGTGATTGATGTCGATGTTTTTCAAGCTGTCGCGATCGGAACGTTAGTGTCGGTACTCGGAGCAGTCGTCAGTGCAGTCACATTACTTCCCGCCTTGCTGGCCCTTTTAGGTAAATGGCTGGAAAAAGGACGGATTTTTAAAACGGATTCGGAACAAGGAGAAGTCAGATGGCGAAAGCTGGCCCGTTTCGTGATGAAGCGTCCCGTTGCGATTACCTTGTTTTCGTTACTCTTACTGTTACCTTGCTTAATCCCACTCCGTGACTTGGAACTGAATATTCCACAAGCGAGTGCTTTACCAGAAGACTATGAATCGCGCCTTGCGTTCGAAGCTTGGGAAAAAACGTTTGGCAATGATGGGACGGATGCCGTTGTTTTGCTAAAAGCTGATTTTCAAACAGAACAAGGACTTGAGCAGCTGGAAGCATTGACGACACGTCTGGAGGCAGACGAAGGCGTACGCGGTGTGGTATCGGCAGCATCACTCGCAGAAGCAAGCGGGCTAGATGTCTCCCAAATCGTCGCTAGTGATCAAGGAAAACAACAACTCGCTTCCTTGATCACCTTCGACAGTGGAGTCGCCCGGGTGAATGTCAATTTAACAGGGGATCCTGGAGATAAGACGTCCCAGGCCTGGGTCCGCGAAATCCGCGAGCAAGGATATCAAGTCGGAGGACCTGCAGCCTTTAATCAAGAAATTTATGATGAAATTTATTCGAAGATGCCACTCGCACTTGGAATCGTTTTACTGGCGACATTCATCATCTTGTTGATTGCGTTCCAATCGATTCTGATTCCGATCAAAGCGATCCTGATGAATTTGCTGAGCCTCGGAGCAACGTTTGGTCTACTCGTCATCATCTTTGAATCAGGTCTCGTGTTCCCGGCAGAAACGATCGGGATTTTAACACCGGTCTTCATCTTTTCACTCGTGTTCGGTCTCTCGATGGATTACGAAGTCTTTCTGGTCTCGCGGATGGAGGAGTACTATGAAGAAACAGGCGATAACGATCTTGCGACGGAAATGGGGCTTGCGAAGACAAGTAAAATCATCACATCTGCTGCCTTGATCATGATTGTCGTCACCGGGGCATTTGCCTTTACAGGAGTCAGTCCGATCAAGCAACTTGGCGTCGGTATCGCGCTTGCGATCTTCATCGATGCGACGATCGTCCGGATGTTCCTCGTTCCGGCGTTGATGAAACTGTTTGGGCATTGGAACTGGTGGTGGCCGGGTGGACGGAGAAAACGTAAACATCGTATTGGATGATCTGGCTGAGCATCGGCTAGGCACATCATTAGTCATTTGACGGAACACGGGCGTATACTGACGATATTCAAGTTAAGATTTCAGAGGAGGATATGCTTTAATGGCTACTAAAAAGATGTTTGATACGTTTACACTTCCAAACGGAGTGACTCTAAAGAACCGGATCATGATGGCGCCGATGACGAACTATGCGGCTGAAGAAAACGGTGAGGTCTCGGAAGCGGAACTCGCTTATTATGCAGAACGTTCAGGTGGTGTCGGTGCTGTCATCACAGCGTGTGCCAACGTCACGGCAGACGGTCAAGGATTCCCGAATGAATTTGGGGCAGAGCGCGACGAATTGATTCCGAGCTTAAAACGTCTCGCAACAACGATTCAAGATCAAGGCGCAAAAGCAATTCTGCAAATTTTCCATGCCGGTCGTATGGCACCGCCAGAACTCGTCGGTGGACAAACAGTCAGTGCGAGTGCCGTTGCACCAGAACGTGAAGGCGCAATGACACCGCGGGCACTTGAAGCGGAAGAAGTCGAAGCCATCATCGAGGCGTTTGGTCAAGCAACACGTCGCGCGATGGAAGCCGGCTTTGATGGAGTGGAGATTCATGGTGCGAATACGTACTTAATTCAACAATTCGTCTCACCGCATTCAAACCGTCGTGACGACAAATGGGGGGGCAGTCTCGAAAAACGCCTTGCGTTCCCACTCGCAGTCGTCGATGCGGTCGAAGCTGTCGCAAAACAAGATCCGTCGTTCATCGTCGGTTACCGCTTCTCACCAGAAGAAGTCGAAAACCCAGGGATTACACTAGACGACACGATGCAACTCGTCGACGCACTTGCGAAAAAAGACCTCGACTACTTGCATGTGTCGGTCATGGACTTCTTTGCTGGATCGATTCGTGATCAAAACGAAACTCGTTCACCGATCAGCCTTGTGCAAGAGCGTGTAGGGCAACAGGTTCCTGTCATCGGTGTCGGTTCACTCCATACACCGGAAGAAGTCGAGCGTTCGCTTGAAGTCGTGCCACTCGTCGCCCTTGGTCGTGAGTTGATCATGGAACCGAAATGGGTCGAAAAAGTCGAAGCGGGCGAAACGGATTCGATCCGGACTGAACTTGATCCGTCGACACAAGCAGAACTTGTCGTACCGGATGCACTCTGGGCTGGAATTACAGGTCGTCCGGGCTGGTTCCCGATCAAACAAACAACGAAATAAACGATAAAAAGACTAAAAAAGTCGACTTAAAAGGTGGCAGATTTCAAATCTGCCACCTCAGACTGAAGACAAAATGCGATTTTTCTCTTAAACGAGAAGAATCGTTTTTTTTCGCCTCGAATCGTTTTCCTGGGACAAGCATCGCGCCTCTTCGCTTCGCTGCAGGGTCGCTCCTGCTTGTTTTTCCCTAGGAAGCGATTTCGAGCGAACAAACGATTCTTTTCTGCAGGAGTCGTCGCGTGAGGATATAAGTCATCCCAGAGTAAAAAGCTTTATTAGTAGGCGACTTCGCCCATCCGGACACCACAAAAGCGATGCAATTCGACCGGATGTTCGATATTTGTCCGGTCCAGCATATCCTGCAGCAACAAGGCACAGATGTAGGCATCTTCTTTGGCATCATGGTGCTTAAACGAGACATTTAAAAACTCCGCCATCGTATTTAACTTGTGGTTCGGCAACCACGGATACAGTTTGCGGGATAACTTGACCGTACAGCCGTACTGAAAAGACGGCATTTGATACAAGTTGTACTTTTGAATCGCTTTTTGGAGTGCACCCATATCGAACGAGGCGTTGTGGGCGACGACAAGCTCTGCGTTCTCAATCAATTCAAATAGGCCGTGTGTTGCCATTGCTTCCGGTAAGGCCGGCGCATCCCAAACGTTACTCGGTCGAATGCCGTGGACCCGGATGTTGCCGGCATCAAAATCTTCCTCCGGATTGATTAAGACTTGTTGGCTCGTCACGACTCGTCCCGCGGATAAAACAGACCATCCGAAGGCACAGATGCTGCGGCTGTTCCGATTGGCCGTTTCAAAATCAATCGCGAGTGTATACGGTTGTGGCATACCATCCCTCCTTTTTTAACAGCATACCGTATTTCGCTTCGGAATGCATGTTCGCCTTTTGATAAACATAACCAACAACCCGTCAACGTGTAGGTTAACGGGTTGTTGGTTATTTTGCTTGAATGGCTTTTGCTTCCGGTTCCGCGTATTCGTCCGGTTTAAAGAGCATGATCCGGTCACGATAGGCAAACACGACGGCGGTCAAGACGGCCATCAGATCGGCGATCGGGAAAGCGAACCAGACCCCTTGCACTCCGAAAAAGAGGGGCAAGATCAAGACGAGTGGAATCGTGTATAACGTTTGCCGAGAGAGGGACAGGAACAAGGCGACCCGGGCCTTGGCGAGCGATTGATACATCCCGTTGATGATCATCTGAATGCCATAGACAAACGAAATCGCAAAAAGAATCCGCATCGCCGTCGAACCGTCGTTAAGTAACGTCGTATCTTCCGTGAACATCCCGACCCAAAAACGGGGGAACAGTTGAATCAACAGCCAGAGCGTGATCGATAACGTCAAGCCGTAGCGGATGGCCAGTTTGATGGCTTGTGACATCCGGTCAAACTGTTTTGATCCGAAATTGTAGCCGACAATCGGCTGCATCCCTTGGACAATCCCCATGATCGGCATGCCGACCAGTGCCATGAATTTATTGATGACGGCAAATGTCGCCAGTTCCGTCGTCCCGCCATAGCGAACCAACATATGATTGACCGTGATGAACAAAACGGACTGCGAGACTTGCATGATGAAAGAGGATGATCCGATTTGACCCATCCGGACAACCAGTTTCGGATCAAAGCGGAATGCTTCTCGATTCAATATCAAACTCGTCTTTTTTGCCTTTGTGAAAAAGAACCGGAAAATCAAGACGGAACCAACGATTTGGGCGACGACCGTCCCGAGTGCTGCTCCTTGAATCCCCCAGTCGAGTCCGAAGATAAACAGTGGCGTCAAGACGATATTGATGGCGACCGTCGTCAGCATGACACGCATCTGATAACTGGCGCGGCCTTCCGCCCGCAACATGGCGCTTGATGCCATCGTCAGCATGAAGAACGGGGACCCGAGTAACAGGACACGTAAGAAGTCGATGCTGTACGGCATGATTTCAGGTGTCGCTCCGAACAGACGCAATAACGGTTCAACGAAGATGAAGGCAGCTACGATCGCGAGCATACTGACGACGAAGACAACCATCAAGACGTTGGCATAGGCGCGACTCGCACCATCCAGATTTTTTTGACCAAGCCGCTGGGAAGCAATTGCCGCCCCACCGATTCCGACCGAATTGGAGATCGCCATCAAGACGAGCTGGACGGGAAAGGCGATTCCGACGGCAGCGACGGCAACAGTCCCGATGCCTTGGGCCACAAAAATCGTATCGACGATATTGTAAAGTGCTGTCACGAGCATACCAATCATCGCCGGCAGCGACAGCCCGATCAGAAGTTTATTAATGGGTGCTTCTCCTAGTCGGGCTGTATTTTTATTCATCATATGAGGAGAGCCTCCTTTTTTTAAAACAGGTAGATTGATTTTCATTCAGATTAGTCGCTTCGATGAACGGATGCAAGCAATCGAATCAGGCAATGTGCAAAATGATTTTTTTATCCAAAAAAGCATCCCACCCACAACTGGAGGAATGCCTGTTTCACAGAGTTGCTTTTTAAGACGGAGTCGGAAGATATCCTTTTGAGTATTCAAAGGCAATGAAGAGAATTGCGCCAAGCGCCAAGTAAGCGACTAACGTAATTGTCTGTTGTTTTTTCGGCATCTGATGATATTCGACCGATTTTTCAGCTTCGATCAATGGTTCGATCCGTTGATCAAGCCGGCGTAGTAACGCATCATAGTCATTGGCGGAATCATATTGATAACGTAACAAGTCGTCAGCAGCACTTTTTGCTTCTTCCGGACTGGCACTACGTAAATCTTGGAGATCGTGCCGGAGTGACCAGGCAATCGGGTCATACGTGGAACTCGGTGTGTCGTCGATTTCATCGATTGTCGGTTCGGCAGCCGTTTCCGTTGCCGCCAGTTGTTCCTGCTCGACTTTCGCTTGAAGGACACGACTGCGGGCGGCACGATACAACATCAGGACGGATTTATTGTCTTCGTATTGTTTCGCGAAACGGTATCGTTTCCAGACGGCACTGCCGCCTAAGAAGGCGATGAGTAACAGGATGATGCTGAAATGCGTGATGCCGTAGGCAATCAGTGCAGCGAGACCCGCTACCCAGACGACGATCGGCAGACCAGCTAAAATCCGTCCACCGTCAAGCGGACTGACCGGCAACAGGTTGAACAGGTTCAACAAAGCCCCCAAGTGGAAAATGACGAGCCAAAACTCGTTTCCCGTCAACGCATAACCAATCAAAAGCGGAATCAGGGACAGTAATCCGGCAAGCGGACCTCCGTAAGCTAAAATCGCTTCTTGTTTTGGTGTCCGGAACGTATCCTTGATACCGATGACAGCACCCATGAACGGAATAAAAATCGCCGGTCCCGTCTTGAAGCCAAGCCGTTTTGCAGCAGCTAAGTGCCCCATCTCGTGAATGAACAGGAGGTACAGCAAACCGATACCAAACCAGACGCCAAAAATTTGTGCATAAAACAATAACGAAATGCCGAACGAGATTAACGTTCCGCCAAATTTAGAGAACTTTAAGAGAGCGAGTAGGACTTTACCTTTCGAAAGCAAAAATGCACCTGCGACGGCTAGGCCTCCCCAGCGTTTTTTATCCATCGTTCATAACCTTCCTTCATCATCTGACTACTACCTCTAGTGTACGCTAAATGACAAAGGAAAGTTTCGTTTCAGGTGTCAATGGAACGTAATGTAGAAACAACTTCCACCGCCAGAACGTGCTTCACTTCCGACGGATAGATGATGGTGCTCCGCTAACGCGGCGGCAATCGAAAGTCCAAGACCGCTGCCAGAGCGGTCGCGTGCTTCATCCAGCCGGTAAAATCGATCAAACAGACGTTTCCGTTGTTCAGCAGATAAGTTCGTTCCGCGATCACGAACTTCTAAGCGGTCCGGTCGGAGATGGAGTTCTGGATCCTTCGCATATTTAATCGCATTGTCGATGAAGATCGTCAAAATACGGACGAGTGCTTCGTGGTTCGCGATGACGGTACCGGTTGCATCAACTCGAAGGTCGACCGCATACGCATGGTGCATCCGGTCAGCGACTTCCGTTCCCAGTTGTTTGAGATCAATGGTTTCCGTCGTCGTTTCTCCGTATCCGAGTCGTGACAATTCGAGCATTGGCTCGATCAGTCCGCTCCGCATCGTATGCGTTTCGTTCAGGATGTTACTGATCGATTCCTCCAGGACATCCGGATTCGTTTTGCCCCAGCGTTTCAGTAATTTCGCGTATCCTTCAATCACGGTCAGCGGCGTCTTCATCTCATGGGAGACGTCGGCGACGAACTGCCGTTGCTGCTCCATCGTTTGATCGACCCGTCCGATCATCCGGTTAAAGACTTTACCAAGTTGGCCGATTTCATCATTTTGTTGTTCCGGAACGGTCTCGAGTGTGCCCGAGTCAGAAATCCGTTCCATCGTCTGACTGAGTTGACGAAGTGGGCGTAACGTCTGATAGGCAATAAAGAAACTGCTGAGAAAGGCGATGATGAGAGCGACGAGCAAGACGATCGAGAAGGCGAAGATCAAGGTTGAAATCGTATCATCGACCGTATCATCTTCAAACAGATAGGCTTGATCTTGGTGGACAACACCAAACCAGTTTCCAGATTTAAACGGTTCGTCTCGTGTCGTCGGAATTCCGGGAAGATCACGCGCCTGGACGTCTCCATTGACCGTGGCAGAATCATCATCCTCTTCATCGTTCGTGATGACCCAACGTCCATCAACGCGTGACAAAACAACAGAGTCTTCATGTAATGTCAGCAAGGCACGGGTCGAGGAATCATCCTCCATCAGCTCTTCTGCCTGCTCGAGTTGGGTGAATCGAGATTCGATCAGATGATCCCGGACGACGTAAGTGACGACTAAAAAGGACAGGAGTAACAGAAGCGTCGTAAACAGCGTGACCGATAACGCCAATTTTGTCCGTAACTTCATCCTGTTTCCTCCCTTAAGACATAGCCGATTCCACGAACCGTCTGGATCAGAGGCGATCGACTGCGATCGATTTTTTTACGTAAATAGCGAATGTAGACGTCGACGATATTCGTTTCACCGAAATAATCATACCCCCAGACACGGTTCAGAATTTGTTCGCGCGTCAGAACGTGTTCCTTGTTTTCCATCAAGTAGGATAACAAATCAAATTCGCGCGGAGTCAAATCAAGTGGGACGTCGTTGCGAAACGCTTCATGCCGGTCCAAATCCAGTAAGACATCGGCATAATGCAACTGATTGGATTCGACGGCGGCACGTGTCGTCAAGCGGAGTAAGGCCCGGATCCGGGCCAACAATTCTTCGATTTCAAACGGTTTCGTCACATAATCATTGGCGCCGAGATCAAGACCAGCAACCTTGTCATACACTTCGCCTCGTGCCGTCAATAAGATGACGGGAACCGGATTACCTTTTCCGCGAAGCCGTCGAAGCACCTCGAAGCCGCTGAGCTCCGGCATCATCACGTCAAGTAAGACGAGATCGATGTCGTTCTCAGCAGCTACTAAGCCATCTTTACCGTTGAAGGCGACCTGCGTCGCGTATCCAGCGTGGTTTAACTCCAGTTCAAGTAGGCGGGCGATTTTCGAATCGTCCTCGACGATTAAGATGGTCGGTGCCATAGACTTCCTCCTTACGACTGTTCGTCGATTTCTGTCACTTGCTTAGATCCGTTCAACTCAAGTTCGACTTGTGAATCAACCTGTACATCATTATCCTGTTCCATGTTTTGCGCACGTTCAAACGTCACGTTTTTACCGTTTTGTTCAATGACGACTTGTGTGTCCGTCACACGGACCAATGCACCACGGATGTCTTGGTCTTCAGCTGCATCGTCTTCTTGACGGTCATCGTTCCGGTCGTCTCGATCATTTGCATCTTCCCGGTCGAGCTCTCGGACGAGACCGTTTTGAGTCAGTTCAAGTTTGACGTTGTCACCGGCTTGCGCTTGGTCGATCTCTGCTCGCTCGATGAAACGGTACGTTTGATCCGAACCATTTTGAGTCAAAACGATTTGTTCATTGGACAGTTCTTTGACGACACCGGTGACTTCATTGCGGTCATCGTCGGATGAATCGTCATCTCGACCATCACGATCCTCTTCCCGTTCGAGTTCACGGACAAGACCATCTTGCGTGAGCTCAAGTTGAATCCAGTCACCAGCCTTAGCTTGTTCGATGTCAGCAGATGAGGCAAACGAATACGACTGATCCGAACCATTTTGTGTGAGTGTCACTGATGTATCAGATACTTCTTTTAACGTTCCTTCCACTTCTTGATCGTCCTCACGAAACGCGCTCGGAAGTGATTGTTTGACGTTGCTCGAGACTTTTGTCGAAGCCGCTTCGACTTTCTGTTCGACTTGCCCGGAAGTCGTGACCGTTGAATTGACGAGATTGTGTCCTGGACCGGTGAATAGTAAGAAGGCTCCGGCACCTGTTAACACCGTTCCTGTGATGGCGATTGAAGCGAGACCGCGTTTTACAAAATTCTTTTTTTGCTTATCCGTACGTTTTTCGTTTGTCATGATGATTTCCTCCTCAGTAGTGGTAGCTGCTTTTCTTATTCTTAGAATAGCGCCCGCAAGTGAGAGGAGACTGAGGATTAGATTAAAATTTGATGAGAAATCAAATCGGTTTGATGAAACGGGCCGGATTCCCGCCGACGACAGTGTTCGGAGCGACATCCTTGACGACGACACTTCCGGCCGCGATGACGGCATTGTCCCCGATCGTCACACCCGGAGTGATGACGGCACGTCCGCCGATCCAGACGTTGTTTCCAATGACGACCGGTTTTCCGAATTCATAACCGCTGTTGCGTTCAACTGGATCGAGCGGATGAGCCGCCGTATAGATGTGGACGCCCGGCGCAAGCATGCAGTTGTCGCCGATCGTAATCGGACAAATGTCGAGCAGGACACAATCATAATTGGCATAAAAGCGGGCACCGAGCGTGATGTTATAGCCATAATCACATTTAAAAGACGGTTCAATGTAGAAATCCGTTTGCTCCGTCTGGAACAGTTGCTGGAGGAGAAGTTTTCGAGCAGGTAACTCTTCGATGCCGAGTTGGTTGAATTGATGGCAAAGCTTCTGAGCGCGCTTTCGATCAGCGACAAGCTCGGCATCCCCAGCTAAATACAACTGGCCTTGAATCATCTTTTCTTTTTCTGTCACATGAATCATCTCCTAATTATATGTATACCTTCATTAGACTAAATCAGACCGGCAGAAGCAACTCATACAAAAAAACGATTTTGATGTCGCCATCAAAACCGCTTTTTACTCTAGCATTCAATTAAGCGAGTTCAATTCCGCCTGTGACACCATAAATTTGTGCCGTCACATAACTGGCGTCATCTGAAGCGAGGAACACATAAACGCCCGAAAGCTCGACCGGTTGTCCACTCCGTTTTAGTGGTGTGTCTTGTCCGAATTCCGGAATATTTTCGCTCGGTTGGCCACCTGAGATTTGTAGGGGCGTCCAAATTGGACCCGGTGCGACGGAATTGACACGGATGCCTTTTGGCGCAACTTGTTTCGCAAGTCCGCGTGTAAATCCGTTGATCGCAAACTTCGTAGATGCATAATCAAGCAGGTTTGCACTTGGATTGTATCCTTGGACCGAAGTCGTCGTGATAATTGAAGCTCCTTCTTTTAATAGCGGCAGAGCAGCTTTGACGACCCAGAACAGCGAAAAGACATTGATTTCATATGTTTTGCGAAGTTGTTCCGTCGACAGGTCCATGATGTCCTCGACGGCTTGTTGTTTGCCGGCGACAAGGGCAAGAATATCGATTCCGCCAAGTGATTCGTGTGCTTCTTTGACGAGTTGCTGACAGAATGTTTCATCACTGAGGTCGCCCGCCAGTAAGTATGCTTTTTGACCTGCTGCTTCGACAAGTGCTTTAACTTCTTCAGCGTCTTGTTGTTCTTCCGGTAGATAGTTGAGAAAAACATCTGCACCTTCACGTGCATAAGCAATGGCAGCTGCGCGCCCGATTCCGGAGTCGCCGCCTGTGATCAAGGCTTTTTTCCCTGTTAATTTGCCTGATCCTTTATAACTTTCTTCACCACAATCGGGGACCGGTTCCATTTTTGCCTGAACAGCCGGTGCATCCTGATATTGTTTTGGGAAATCATCGTTGAAATACTGTGTAAGCGGATTGTTAGACTGTGACATGAATTGATTCCTCCTAGATAATGGTTTCATTTGCATAAGTAATATCTTCCCTGTCAATTCACGTCTAAACGTCAATTGATTAATCAAGTGAAGTTTTCAGCAAATGGAAAAGGGTCTCCAACAAGGCTGTAGCAACAGATTGTAGGGGACGATTGCATGACAAATAAAAAAATCGAAGTCCACGTGTGTGAACTCCGATTTTTAAAAAGATTGAGTCATTGATTAATTAGACACGTTCCGATGTCAGTTCTTTCATCCCTTGCAAAGCCGCTTGATTCAGTAAG
Source organism: Exiguobacterium sp. s128 (assembly GCF_018618815.1). Lineage (NCBI taxonomy): Bacteria > Bacillati > Bacillota > Bacilli > Caryophanales > Exiguobacterium > Exiguobacterium sp. s128. The sequence continues at coordinate 45,547 of NZ_JACSMT010000013.1, forward strand.
TTCCACGGTTTGTTGTAGTGCGGTTGGAAGAAGAAGTCGACGAAAGCGAGTTCCTCGAGTGTCATCTCGTTTTGAATCGCGACGGATAATGTGTTCATCGCTTGTGTCAGGTCGACTTTTGAGATGATCTGCGCACCCACGACACGATGTGTTCCTGTTTCGTAGACAAGTTTCAATTGGACATCTTCAGCTGTCGGCATGAATTCAGGACGATAGGCATCTTTGACCGTCGTACTTGCTACTTCAAGACCAAAGAAAGGAGCAGCATCTTCCGTCAGACCGGTCGAAGCGATATTTAAATCGTACAACCGAAGACCGGATGTGCCTTGTGTTCCTTGATAACGAATCGTTGGGGCAAGTAAGTTTTTTCCGACGAGTGTTCCCATCCGGACGGCATTTGTGGCAAGTGGAATATACGCGTATGTCCGGGCCGGATTGTAATAGACGGCACAGCTGTCACCGGCAGCGAAGATGTTGGGATTACTCGTCCGCATATAGTCGTCGACGATGATGGCACCGTTCGGCAACATGTCGATTTGTCCTTTTAACAATTCCGTACTTGGTCGGAAGCCGACACAGAGAATGACGAGATCCGTCTCAAACGTTCCTTTATCTGTGACGACTTGTGTGACGTTGCCATCGACACCTGTGAAACTTTGGACGGTTTGGTTCAGTTCGAGGCGGATTCCACGATCTGTCAATTCGGTTTCAATGATGTCCGTGAACGAACGATCCAGGTATTTATTTAAGATACGATCGGCACTATCGATGAACGTGACGTCTTTACCGTATGCCTCGAACGCTTCAACGAGTTCTGCTCCGATGTAACCCGCACCAACGACGGTGATCCGCTGGGCATCCGTTGCTTTTTTAATGATCGTTTGCGCATGGTGGTAGTTTTTACAGAGTTCGATTTGGTTGAGCTCGATGCCTGGTAACATCGGAATGATTGGCCAAGAACCGGTCGTCATGATCAATTTGTCATACGTATCGTGAACGGTCTCACCGGTGACAAGATCTTTAGCGAGAATCGTTTGGTTAGTACTATCGATTTCTAGGACATCATGTTTTAAGCGCATATCGGCACCTAGTTCAGCTAATTCGTCTGGTGAAGAGTAAAACAACGATTCAGCATGTTCGACGACACCGCCGACATGAAGCGCGATACCACAAGAAAGGAAAGACACGTTATCGTTTCGTTCGTAAACAGTGATGTCCAGTTGTTCGTGTTGGGAAGCCAATTCTTTGACTGCTGCTGTTCCTGCGTGTGTACATCCGATGACTGCTACTTTCATGAGTAAAGTCCCCTTTTTGTTTGTTTGTGATTAATATCACATTCATTTGATAGTCTTAGTGTATTACTTCACAATGTCGTTTTCAAGTACTTTGTTCAGCGTTGAGCATAATAATGTCTAAATTGTGAATGAGTGAGCAAAAGTGGATATTAGGATAGATGTATCCGTTCATCTGTATCGTTTCTGTTAAAAACGTGTAAAACTGTTTCAGTTTCTGAAGTTCGGGTTATAATAAAGTGGAGAACAAAAACGAAACGAAAGGGTGGAAACCGATGGATACCGAGAGGACAAATCATCTATTCAGCTTACCTGATTTTTAGCAGTGCCAATCTTCATGGAACAGGAAGGTAATGGCTTGAAAAAAATCAGGGAGAGCGAAAATAGATGAATACCCAAACGGAACAACTACACCCTCTCCCATTTAAGATACGGGAGAGGACACTAACACATGAAACGAATCATCACCATCTTAAGCGGGACGCTACTCATGGCATTCGGCTACTATACCTTGAATGAACAATTTGGCTTGGCAGAAGGCGGATTTATTGGTCTGTCGTTACTCGGACGTTATTTTTTTGACATCAATCCGTCCATTTCAATGATCGTGCTCGATATTCCATTTTTCATCGGCGCCTTGTATTTTAAAGGCAAACGGTTTGTCAGTGAAGCACTCGTATCAGCCGGAGCCCTCTCATTATTTTATGAGATGTGGTACCGTCTGGATCTGTTTCATTTTCCGGAACAGGCTTGGCCGGCAACACTGATTGCGGCTGTCGCCAGCGGAATCGTGACAGGATACGGTTTAGGACTTGTCTTGAAAAGTGGCGCAGCGACCGGAGGAGACGATCTCTTGTCGATGGGACTTAGTAAGTTGACGGGGTTATCAATCGGAACGATCTTATTTGGATTAGATGCCATCGTCCTCGTCATCTCACTCGTCTATTTACCGCTTAGTCTGACGTTATACACCTTACTTGCCGTTGCAATCGCAGGTCGTGTTGTTTCCGTCATGACACGTGAACCAGTCGTTGTACCGGTTCCAGTAGCTGAACTGAAATGAAATGAACAAATCCCTCCTGACGTCAGGAGGGATTTTGTTTTACGATAAAAGAGTGTAGAAGAAAGGGGCCAAATAAATGATTAGACAAGCAACTGCTAATGACGCGGATCAAATCGCACCGTTGATTGAACAGGCGATTCATGAAATTGCTGAAACGCTGACCGGAACACAGGAAAAGGAATTAATTTTGGAACGGCTCGCGCTGTTCGTTACGCAAACGGGAAACCGGCTCAGTCACGAGAATATTCTCGTCAAGGAACTCGACGGGCGTGTCGTCGGCATCGTCATCGCATACGCGGGAGTGGATGCGGCACAGTTGGATGAACCGATTAAACGTCAGCTGCTCGCGTGGACAGGACAAGAGGTGCAGATTGATCAAGAGACGGAAGGAAACGTCTTTTATCTGGATACGTTGTCGGTTGATGCGGCATATGGTGGAAAAGGAATTGGGTCTGAGCTGCTGCAGGCAGCGGCGGATGAAGGGGAACGGCGTGGATTACGGGCGTTTACGTTAAATGCCGATCAGACGAATGCTGGTGCGCAACGCCTGTATCGGCGTCTTGGATTCGTCCCGGTCAAGACGATTGAAATCAGTGGCGGACAATTTGATTATATGGAACGACCGTATGCAACTTGAATGATGAGGGAAGTACTTCGAATTCGGTTCAAGATTCGTTGATACGCAGACAAGACTTCGCTTTCCGCGGGCGAAACGTGAGCCTCCGCGTCGCCTGCGCGACTTACGGGGTCTCATCTGTTCCGCTTTTCCCGCAGGAGTCTTCGTCTTGTCTGCTTCTCAACGACGTTTTGTTAAGCTGTTAAGATCGACACATTAAGAACCTGGATTCAAAAAATCACTCGCTTCACGCGACTCCTACAGGAAAAAACGCAATCGACTTGCGCTGTCAGAGACAAATAAGACCCGATTTTCTGCCTCATGGAGGCAGGAAAACTGGCTTGTATCTCGCCTGAGGAAAGCGCATGGAAAAGAGTGGTTTTTTATGTTCACTTCAACTAATAAGTTGAGAAGTGATAATTTGCTAATCATCTGAAAAAAATAAGGAAAAACAGAATCTTTATCTCGGAACTTCTTCATTCAATTTCAACTTGTATAACCGCGCTTCCGCATCCTCCGGTTCGAACCGGGGATCGCTCGTAAAGCAGAAAACTTCCGTCACTTCGATCGATACATCTGCCGCCCGTAACCGTTCGAGCAATCGTCCGGTCAGGTAGACTCCCTGTGATTTTGGTTCCGCCCGCCATTTGCTGACGGATCCAATCGGGACGATCGTAGCGTCAGGACGCGCCATCAAAAACTGACGTTCTTCTTCATCCGTAAAGATGGTCGCGGACGCCGGTAAACCGGTAATGGCTTCCGCCAGCTGAATCGTAGCCGGTTTGGTAGTCGCTTGTTGATACAAAGCGGTACTTCCGATCAGCAATTGAATACATAAAAACGGAACGAGCCAACGGACCGACAGATGTCGAACGAGTAAAACCACAAGCAGTAAGACGAGTGGTAAGACATGCCGCGGTTTATCGATGTTTTGGGCAAACCAGACCCAGAGAAAATAACCGGCTCCTGTAACGCTCCACCAGAGCGGGAACGAACGGAAACGTTGGCAAAACAACAATCCCGATCCGAGACCAATCCAAGTGGCAAATCCAAGACCATGCCAAACCATTTGTTTGATTGTCAATCCAAGTCGTTCCAACAGGGTGGCTTCATCCGTTTGCGCCGTGCCTCCCCAGTCCGAGAAATGACCCGTCACGAAGCTGAGTGACAATTGGGCAAAGGAAGCTGGTCCGCCGACAGAGAAGGCGACCGGTAACAGCCAGGCGAGTTGGGCGAGGAGCAGGACTGCCATCTCTGACACCACTTGCCAAGCGTCACGCCGCACTTGCCACAGTAAAAACAAGAGGATGATCCCAAACGGTGCATAGGATAAGCGGGTCGCCATCAACAGTCCGAACAGGATATACGGCAGGAGACGGAAATGATGATGCCGGGCGCGTTCGACACTCCAGAGAAACCAACAAAGAACACCGAGTGCGAGACCGTCCGACATCCCGGTCGCGGACAAGACGACAAGGGAAGCCGTCGACACGACCGTAAAAGCAGCCAGCAGACGAACCGCATCGAATCGTCTGCGTTTGAACAGCAGGTACAGCGGAATCAGTCCACTGGCAAAGCCGAGCGTCGAGACAACGCCAAGGGCACGGACGGGATCAAGTCCGAGTCGTGCGAGCCCCGTCGCAAGCAAAATAAAAAACGGATACCCGGGGAAGTGCGGCTGTAAATTGGCTAAATCGTATTGTCCGACCGCTAAGGTGAAGTTTGCGATATCGTAGCTGGCAACGTAAGGGCTGACCCAATAGAGGCGTCCTGCGAGACAACCGAGTATCAGCAAGACAGCCATGAAAAAAAGCGATCGTCCACGTCGTTGTGGATGACCGCTTCGAACCGTCACGAGACCTCCTTCAGTTTCTTGACGGTTTTTGGCGCGCGATTTTGACGCATCAACATGAAGCCGGCGAAAGCGAAGTATCCCCACCAGGCGAAAACTTGTTCGATGGACGGATTATGACTGTAGCCGAACATCGCAGCCATGAACGTACCGATTTGACCGCTGATCAACGTCGTGTTGCCCGTATCCCGCAAATACTGGACCTGATCAATGTAGTGTTCCGGCATGAAGGCGACGATGTTGTAGAGGGCAGCCGGTGTACCGTCCGCATTCGTCAACAGACTGCCGAGTAAACCAAGATCTTGGAACCGGCCAATCGTCTGGACGAGCATGCCGGCAGCAATGAACAGAATCAAGACGCCGGTCACTTGGAAAAAGCGTTTGACGGGAATCTTCATCGTCCCAGAGACGAACAAGTAACCGAAGATCAAGGCGAGCAGGAGACCGGAGACGGCACCATAACTCGTTAAGACTTTTTCGATTTCTCCACCCGAGATGGCGGCGAAGAAGAAAACCGTTTCAATGCCTTCACGGACGATGACGAGGAACGAATGGACAATCATCGTGATCGCACTACCCGTCGAGACGGCAGCCGCGACTTTTGCTTGTGAGGCCTTCTGATTTTCCTTTGCTTCTTTGCCCATCCACAGCACCATGTGGGTCAAGAGGAAGACAGAGATGATCATGATCCCAAGACGTAAATACGTATCGCTGCCGAAACTGGCGAAACTCGTAAAGACGACTTGGAACAGGAAGGCGACACCTAAACTCGCGAGTAAGGCAAGTCCGACACCGGCGTAGACCCATTTTTTATATTGTGGTGCATTGAGCCGATCGAGGTAACCGAGAATCAAGCCGACGATCAAGACGGCTTCGAGACATTCGCGAAGAGTGATTAAAAACGCCTGAAAATCCATGTATCTTCCTCCTTATTGAGCGCGTCGTTTCTTACGCTGACCGATGATGACGATGACGATTAAGATGATGACGAGACTGATGGCGACCGTTTTCCAAATGTCATCCGTCCCAAAGGATTGACCGAAAATCGAATCCTCTTCATCGAAGACACCGGTCTTCTCCTCACCCGGCAAAACGAACAGCGGGGTGACCGTATCTTCAATCTGTTTAATGTTTTGATCAAATGTTTTTCGATCGCTTGCTTTTTTCCCGACCCCGAACAAACCGGGGTTTCCAAGAGCGGCAAGTGAATCATCAAAAGCAGTATACAATGAATCACTTGTCTTTGCACCCTCACTTTCCTTGACGTAAGGCGCAAGTACATCGTACGTGCCACGCGCTTTGGCAAGCAATAACTTCGCCTGTCCAAAATCATCGAATTGTTCCTGTGCGAAGTGAAGGCGACGTTCGATGTTTTGGCGCAGGGCGACCCGATAGGCTTGTTTTGCTGAATCGGCATCTTTCTCTGCTAAGGCTGCATCGATTTTGTCTTTTGCTTCCGGGAAATAGAGCGTAAACTCCTTGTCGTAGGCATCAATTGTTTCTCTGGCTAACGTGTAATCGTTTTGGTCGAGCTGTTCTTCAAACTGCTTATAGGCTTCCGCGAACGCTTCCTTTCCGGGATCGCCGTAGCTGTAGGCGAATGCCGGCAACGGGGTGATGATCAGGAACAAGAAGGCAATGACGGTGATGAAAAGCGGTTTTCTCATCCGAGATGCTCCTTTCGTTCAAAACGTTCTTCAGACGACAGTGGGACGATCGGGCGACGCCACTCCCGGTAAATCGCAGGGAGGACACGCTGGATATAATTCAAGCGAATAAAGGACTTTCCGGCTTCCCGCACACGGTAACGAATCGGGACTTCATGCAGCCGGAACCCTTTTCGAACAAGATTCAATGTCAGCACTTGGGCATAGTTATAGTCGTGGATGATTTCCGCGTGTTTACACGCCGCACGGGAAAAGGCACGCATGCCGCTTTGTCCATCGTAAATCCGACGTTTTAATAAGACACACTGTAACCAGGTAAAGACATGATTGCCGATATACCGATACAGGCGCATGCCGTCGACGGTTCCAAGAAAACGGGAACCAAACACGTAGTCTGCCTCGTCCAAAAGGATCGGCCGGACGACATCCGGAATCTGATCGGCCGGATATTCGTTATCCGCATCAATCATGACGGCGACAGTCGCCCCGTGTTGGTAAGACTGGCGAAGTCCTTCGCGGACGGCGGCACCTAAACCATGGTTGTGTTCAAAGCGGTAGACGATTGCTCCGTGTTGCCGGGCGATCTCGGACGTTGCATCGGTTGATCCGTCATCGATGACGATCGTTTCAACAGGAAGTCCATCGATGTTAGTCGGGATTCGTTTAAGCACAAGCGGTAAGGAAATTTCTTCGTTATGTGCCGGTAAAAAAACGACGATTTTTTTCATGAGGATTCCTCCTTAAAGGCTTCCGTAAGCAAGACACCCCGGCTGTCGTGCGGGATATCGGCACCAAGCAGCTTCGAAACAGTGGGTCCAAGTGACAGGATATGCCGGTGCGTATCCACTTTCAGACCGGCATGGATGTGTTTGCCGTACATCCAAAACGGAACAAACCGTTCGCCTTCATCGAGGTGACCATGACCGCCGATGCCGTCGGCTTGTCCATGATCCGCCATGACGATCAGTGTCGCATCGTCGAGCTTCCCGAGCCGATCGAGTTCCTCACAAAATTCAGCCAGTAAGGCGTCCGCTTCTTCGATTTTTTGGACATATTCGGAGTAAAGTGTTCCGCGGCTGTGCCCGGTCTGATCGGTCCCGATCAGTTGAATCGCCAGTAAGTCCGGATCTTCTTGGTGGACGATTTGTTTGGCCCGGTCGATGATGTTCCGATCCGCGACATCATTATGCATGACGGCTGTCACCGTGTGGACGTCCTTCGCACCAAACGCATCAACGAGATGAGCGATTCCGAGAATCTTACCGGTTTTCCCGACGTCGCGCAACCGGTCAAAGACAGTATCGGTTTTGACACCCGTCGTATTCCAGACCATGTTCGAATGGATCCCGTGTTCTTCCGGGCGGGCACCGGTGAACATCGAGCTGAAACAGACGACTGTTCGAGCCGGATAGACCGTCTCCATGTTCGTGTACTCGGTGCCTTCCTGCCGGAGGCGTTCGAGGAACGGCGTGTCTGCTGCCATGTACCGATCTTTTCGCATCCCGTCGACAATCAGGACATAGACTTTATTAGATGTCGGAATCGGTGCATCGACGGTCGTTTCGGTCGGGAGCTTTGGTTTCCAGTCAAACAGGTAATGATGCAAGATCCAAGCGAACACGAACAGCCCAAGTGGGAACCAAAGATAAGACCAGTCGAGGGTCTGTTCGATTGAGGCGGTTTGCCAATAGGCGAGTAACAGACCGACTTTCGGTAGTTGTTCTTGGGCATTCCCACTCGTCGAGTCACTGTTTTTGAGGACTAACTTCCAGAAACGAGTGAAGTTAAGCCAATCTGTCCCGATCCGGAGATGGTAATAAATCGTTCCCCAGAAAAAGACCGTAAAGAAGAAATAGAGACCTGCTCCATACGCGAACAAGGGGAGTAGTCGAGAGTCGGTACCTTCGATAAAGAACCAGACAATCAACGGAAGCCACAGGTAATTCCGTAGAAAGAGCGGGAAATCAAACTTCCAATATAAGAGCAGTAACGGAAGTGTCAGCAAAAAGCCAAAGCCAACACCACTTAAGGTCTGTTGGAACAACAAAGTGTAGCTGAGGAAAACACCGATCGTAAAAATGGGAGTGAACGGTTTTCCTTCATTCAATAAGTTCCACATGCGTGCAGCAATTTTTTCAAAACGGGAAGCACTTTTCATCAATGTCATCCTTTCTGATCGTGCTCCTTAAACTGGTTGAAGAGTTGTTTCACGATTTTGAAGTGTCGGACACCTACATAAAGAGGGGCCAAAAAGGCAAAAGCGTATTTAAAGACATGTGTCATCAAGGCAAGTTCATAGGGATGTGGAACATCCGCTAACTGCAAGACGGTCCCCATCGCAAGTTCATACGTCCCGAGTCCACCCGGCGTAAACTGGGCAATCCCGGATAAGACGCCCGCACTCATTGCGATTAGAACAATCGGAAAAGCGACGGTGACGTCAGCACCTTGAAAGAGGCAAAAAACAGCGCCGGCTTCACACATCCAAGCAAGTGCACCATAGCCGATCAACGGATAAATCGTTTTGATGAATCGACGGACCAGCAGTAGTGCGAGTAGACCGAGGATACAGGCGACCCCGGCCACCCATACCGTCTGTCCTAATAATAACCCGGTAGCGACGAAAAGACCGAGTACGGATAGGTCGATGCCGCGTTGGGCGACAAAAATCGCCGTTGTCCGTTTCATCGGACTACCGATGGCGCGTGCGGTCAGCAAACGCACTGCTTCCCCGAGTTTGACGGGGGAGAGGTGATTGATGGCGAGTCCCAGATAGAGACTCGTCAGATAGACCGCAGTGGGACCTGTTTTTTCATCGGCGTTTCGCCAAGCAAGCGCCCGTAAATAAAAGGCGAAAGCATAGGTGACGGTAGCGGCAACTGTCCAGGAAGATGTCAACAGGGTTTGGAGATCGTCGTAAACAACAGGCAGTTCCAGTCCAAAACGAACGAGTAAAAAAAGAGCTGCAAACGTCAGAAAGACGCCCGCAGCCCCACGTATCACAGGCGATCGAGATGCCATGTGATCATCCGTTCAATTCCATCAGCGAGCGTGACGGATGGAACATAACCGAACGTCTGCCTTGCCGCATCGGTGTTACTCCATGTCATTGAAACATCTCCCGCCCGTGCGGGAGCAAATGCTACCGGCACGTCAAACCGTTTACCGAGCATTGCTGCAACGTCTTGAACTGACTCCGGACGGTTGGCACCTAGATTGAAAATACCGGTTGCCTGTGCTTCCAGCGCTTGTTCCATTCCCCGTGTGATGTCGTCAATATAAGTGAAGTCTCGAACCGGTTTACCGAAAACCGTCAACGGTTGACCGTGTAAGGCGTGTTCGATGAACCGATACAGCGCCATATCCGGTCGGCCGTACGGACCATAGACAGTGAAGAAGCGGAAGATGCCGATTTGTAGACCGTACAGATTCTGATAGGCCTGACAAAATGTCTCAGCACTGTATTTCGCTGCCGCGTAGGGACTCATCACTTGTCCGGTTGCTTGATGTTCAACAAGTGCACCCGTCTGTTCACCGTAGACGGAGGATGAAGAAGCAAAAAACAGATGCGGAATGGAATGTGTGCGCGCTGCTTCAAGAACGGTCACTGTCATCGCGATATCATCCTCGATGTACCGGTGCGGTTCCGCCAACGAGCCGGGTACACCGGGCAAGGCGGCGAGATGAAACAGGGCGGCAAAGGAACGGGAGGCGCACCAAGTCGCCATATCCTCATGCACGTTCCCTTCAATGACCTCAATCCCGTGCTGTTGCAAAAGATGAGCCCGTTCCAGTTTCAGTTTAACGTCATAATAATCTGTGAAAGCATCGATGACACTAACGGTATGACCACTCGCTTGAAGGCGAAGCGCGAGGGCCGCTCCAATGAAACCTGCGCCACCTGTGATTCCAATTTGCATGTCGCGCCCCTCCATTTCCAGTCGTTTAGTTAAGCGGCTCTAAAGCGTCAATGACTTTCTTGCCTGTCTCTTCAGCTTTCACGTCGCCTTTTTCAACCATTGCATACCAGTCATTGGCGTCAGACAGCACTGTGCTGGCTTGTTCTTTTCCGAGACGACTCTCAAGTGTCGGTTTCATCGCAATGACGAACATGTTTGCTTCCATCGCTTCGACCCGTGCCGTATCAACATCTTTTTTCTCAAGTGCTTCTTGTGTTTCTTCGTGGTATCCGTCAATTTTTGCAGTTAATGCTTTGGCAAATAAGCTCTCCACTTCTTTGTACTTAATACCTTCAGGTTTTGTTTTTGAGAAATCATAAAGATCTTTTAGTTTAGTGACTGCTTCTTCATCTCCACCAGCCAGTGATTCCTCAATAGCAAGCAAGAAACCATATCCTTCGGCTTGCTCCATCTGTAATTCCTTCTCATCTGTACCTGCTTTAACGCCTTCTTCTACTTTTTGCGCATAACCGAGAGATGCAAGGTAGAACGACCGGTAGATTGATTTATCCGTTAGCTGTTTAGCCACGTTGAAATCGGCAGGCTTTTTCGCCGTGATCGCTTCTTCCTGTGCCGTCAACCCAGAATTGATGGCTTGAGCGATGGAGTCTTCGTTTTTAAAGCCGTAACTTGCATCCCGTTTTTCGGCAGTCGGGATGAAGACCGTTTCTGACATGTCTTTAATATCGTTCAGTGCAGCTGTCGCTTCGTCCGTTTTGCCGGCCGCAACGGCTTCTTCTGCTGTCGCTTGTGTTGATTTTTGGAGTTTATAGAAGTAAGACTGAATGCCTTTGTCGACAAGTTGACGGGCAACGTTCTCATCCAGTTCTTTTGATTCGACACCCGCCAATGCGGAACTGATGACTTCTTCGATTTCAGGAGCAGCGGTCGAGACGCCGCCTTTTAATTTTGAGTCATAACTCGTCGTAACCATTTTCCAGTCGATGGCTTGACCTTCTTTTGCTTTGTCGAGCTCCGCCTTGATAGAACTGAAAATCGTCAATTCATCTTTTAAAGTCGTTGCCGCAATACCGGCGTTGGTTTTCGTCTCCGATGTTTGCTCTGTTTTCTCTTTTTTCGGAGCCGTCGTCGTTTCTTCGCTGTTGCCACAAGCAGCAAGTAATCCTGCCGTAATGAAGAGTGATGCTACCTTAATTCGTTTTTTCATAATCGATTCCCCCAGAATATATAATTAGTTGATAAAATGATGTTGTTTTCACAAATCTAACTATAGCGAGAATAATTCTCATTGTCAATTGAACTTTAAAATGAAAAAAATGGCTCTCGAGAAGCCTCGGAAGCCATTTTAAGGTGATGTTTTACTGAACTTGGTCATACAGTTTCGTGAGATACGCAAATACTTCGTCAGAAGCTTGGAACATCATGACCGAGTGACCAAAGATCGCTGCCGGATTAAAGCCATGATCCAAGTCGATCGTCGAAGCAATCGTCACATCACGGTCGCTGTCGAGAACGACACGGAAGTATTTGAACTCTTGGTTAAAGTCGTTGATAGCATTTAAGATAGGTAAATCTTCGACACCGTCTGGTACATGTGTAATCGTCCGAGCGAACAATTCGACATCCGTTGCTGTTTTGCTGAAGACGATCATCATCATCGGTTCAGCACCAGATGGCGTTTTTTCTTGTGTCATGAAGAAGACATGTGTTTCGTTCTCACGTGCTTCCATCGGGATGCCTTTTTCGACTAAGAAAGCTTGGAACTCTTCCAGATACTGTTGCTGAACAGCTGTGACGCCGTTCTCATTTGTTTCTGGCTGACTGTTTTGGTTAATCGGTGTGACTTTGTTATCGTTCGTGTCTTTTGAGTTACGATCCTGGTCCATTTAAAAATCCCCCTTATAGATACTGTAATCTCAGTTTCAAGCATTTCAGATGGAATTGCAACTAATGTCCGTTATCCTCAAAGGAACATTTTCATTTTAAAGCAAGACATCTTTGTGAATGAACGAACAGATAACTTGAAAAGGTATACCTGAATGGGTATATTGGTACACATAGACAATAATGGATTCTACTCAAGGAGGAAGACAAGATGAAAACAATCATTGTAGGTGGAGTAGCAGGTGGGGCAACTGCAGCAGCACGATTACGTCGATTGGATGAAACGGCAGAAATCATTCTATTAGAGCGGGGTAAGGAAATTTCTTTTGCGAATTGTGGTCTACCGTATTATATCGGTGACGTCATTAAAGACCGAAATAAATTATTGGTTCAAACTCCTGAAGGCATGAACGCACGATTCAATCTGGATGTCCGGAATTTGTCTGAAGCAATCCGAATCAATCGTGAGCAAAAAACCGTAATCATTCGTAAAGTGGAGACGGGAGAAGAATATGAAGAAACATACGATCATCTAATCCTGTCACCAGGAGCAAAACCAATCCGGCCGGGCATCCCGGGGTTGACGGAAGCGACGAACGTCTTTACGTTACGGAATATCCCGGACACTGACAAGATGCGTCAATACGTCGACGAAACCCGTCCATCCCATGCGACGGTCATCGGTGGTGGGTTCATCGGTCTTGAGATGGCGGAGAACTTAGTCGAGCGCGGTGCACGTGTGACATTGATTGAGATGGCGGATCAAGTCATGGCACCCGTCGATCCGGAGATGGCTGCGATTGTGCATGAACATCTACGTGCCAAAGGGGTTGATCTGATTTTAGAGGATGGTGTGGAACGGTTTGAGCAAGCCGGTACACAGGTCGTGCTGACGAGTGGGAAAATCATTCAGACGGAGATGAACATCCTGTCGATCGGCGTCATGCCAGAAAGTAACTTGGCTTCAGATGCCGGACTTAAGCTCGGAATCAAACAAACGATTCAAGTCGACGAGACACTCCGGACTTCAGACCCTTCCATCTTTGCGATTGGTGACGCGATTGAAGTCAAAGACTATATTACGGGTGAACCGGTCCACGTTCCGCTTGCTTGGCCGGCGAACCGTCAAGGGCGTCTCGTCGCCGATATCATCACGGGTCGAGATGTCCGGTACACAGGGACACTCGGCACGGCTGTCGCAAAAGTGTTTGATTTGACGGTCGCTTCAACCGGCGTCAATGAAAAACGCCTTCGTCAGTCTGGACGCCGCTACGAAGCGGTTCATCTGCATCCGGGTTCCCACGCCGGTTATTATCCTGGTGCCAGTCCGATTTCGATGAAACTACTGTTTGATCCGGTCGATGGAACGATTTTTGGTGCACAAGCCATCGGGATGACGGGTGTCGAAAAACGAATTGACGTCCTAGCGACGGCAATTAAAGGCGGGCTGACGGTTCTTGATCTACCAGATCTTGAATTATCGTATGCCCCTCCTTATAGTTCAGCAAAGGATCCGGTCAATATGGCAGGATACATTGCCTCGAACATCGTGCTTGGGGACAGTGAAAACGTTCATTGGCATGAAATTGATCAGATTGTCGCAAATGGCGGACTGTTGCTAGATGTTCGGGAACCTTCCGAAAATGAACTCGGCTCGATTCCGGGATCTGTTAACATCTCGTTACCGACGTTGCGTCAGTCGCTGGATGAGTTGCCAAAAGATCAACCGATTTACGTGACCTGCCAAGTCGGATTACGTGGATATGTCGCGAGTCAATTGCTTAAGCAAAACGGATTTACTGTCAAAAACTTAAGTGGCGGTTACAAGACGTGGGCGACGGTACACCGTGACCGCGAAGCGAGAAGCCAAGTACGGGAGGAAACAGCTGTGACGATTACGAAAAGTGAGCCGAAACGAGCAACAAAAGAGCAGATTACGTTACTGGATACATGCGGTCTCCAATGCCCGGGCCCGATTGTGGAATTAAAAACGAAGATTGATCAACTGCAAGACGGCGATCAAGTTTTCATCAAAGCCTCGGATCCAGGATTCCTGCCGGATGTTCAGGCGTGGGCGCATAAACTGGGACACACTGTCCACACGGCGGAAATGAACAAGGGAATCGTCGAAGTCCTGCTCGAAAAAGGGAATACGACGACACAACCTGTCCAATCGACCGTCACGAAAGCAGATGATGCGACGATGGTCGTCTTCAGCGGCGAACTCGATAAAGCACTCGCTTCGTTCGTCATCGCGCAAGGCGCACAGGCGATGGGGAAACAAGTGACGATGTTCTTTACCTTCTGGGGACTCAATGTCATTCGAAAACCAGATGCACCGACCGTTGAGAAGGCACCGATGGAACGGATGATGGGCATGATGATGCCGAAACACGCCGGCGATCTGCCACTCTCGAACATGAATATGGGCGGGGCTGGTCAAAAAATGATGAAAAAAGTCATGAAGGACAAACAAGTGGATGCGCTTGAGACGATGATGGCGAAAGCGCAGGCCGCAGGAGTTCGGATGATTGCCTGCACGATGTCGATGGACATCATGGGAATCAAAAAAGAAGAGTTACTCGATGGCATCGATTACGGAGGTGTCGCGAGTTATCTAGGTGCGACGGACGACGCAAACTTGAATCTGTTCATCTAAGTATGATTGACACGACAAGCCTCAGTGGACTGGGGCTTGTTTTTTTATGTAAAACCTCACATCTGATGTGAGGTTTTACATAACTTATTCAAGGAAACTACAGAACAATAGATAAAATGAATTTGATTTTCTGAAATTATTTTCGTATCATAGAACACATGTGAAAAAAGGTTACATGAAAGAACTTATAAATAAGGGGGATCACCTGTGGAGAAACAACTAGTGGATTTAGTCGGCGGTATTAACGACTTATTGTGGTCAAGCGTCTTAATCATCCTGTTAGTCGGTTTAGGCATTTATTTTACGATTCGCATGGGCTTCGTCCAATTTCGGATGATTCCGGAAATGTTCCGGCTTCTATTCGAAGGAACGGATAAAGGAAAAGATGGGGTTTCACCTTTCCAGGCGTTTGCGATCAGTACGGCAGCACGTGTCGGAACGGGAAATATCGCTGGTGTCGCGACAGCGATTGCCCTGGGTGGCCCGGGTGCCGTCTTCTGGATGTGGTTGATTGCTTTAATTGGTTCGGCATCAGCGTTCGTTGAGAGTACACTGGCTCAAATCTATAAAGTACGTGATGAAAAAGCATGGCGTGGCGGTCCGGCGTATTACATGGAAAAAGCACTCGGACAACGTTGGTTAGGGATCGTCTTCAGTATCTTGATTACGATTTCCTTCGGATTCGTCTTCAACTCGGTTCAATCGAATACGATTTCGTTGTCGCTTCAAAGTCAGTATGGGATCGATAAGACATGGATCACAGTGGGACTTGTTGTATTGACCGCCCTTGTCATCTTCGGTGGTGTCCGGAGTATCGCGACGGTTTCGGCTTTCCTCGTGCCGATCATGGCGGGGGGCTATATTTTGATCGCCCTCTATATCATGGTGACGAATCTTGAAGTTTTACCAAGTGTTTTTGGTCTGATTTTCCAAGAAGGGTTACTTGAATTCAAAACGCTTGCGGGTGGAGCGATTGGGGCAGCTGTCCTCAACGGTATCCGTCGTGGTCTCTTCTCCAATGAAGCGGGCATGGGATCAGCGCCGAACGCTGCTGCGACGGCAGAAGTCTCACACCCGGTCAAACAAGGATTGATTCAATCGTTTGCTGTATTCGTCGATACCTTACTGGTATGTTCGTCGACTGCGATGATCGTTCTGATCAGCGGCGTCGCGACAAAAGATGCGAGCGGAGAACCTGTTGCTGGAATCGAATTGGCACAAGGCGCGTTGTCTTCTCAAGTCGGCTCGTTTGCGACAGGATTCATGGCGCTTGCCATCTTCTTGTTTGCCTTCAGTTCGATTGTCGGGAACTATTATTATGGTGAATCAAACATCAGCTTCATCAATGGCAATAAAAAGTTGATGACGATCTACCGTGTGATGGTTCTTGGGATGATCGTGTTTGGTTCGCTCGTTCAAACGGCAGGTCTTGTCTGGGCACTGGCCGACATATTCATGGGTCTGATGGCGATCGTCAACCTGTATGCGATTTTCCGATTATCTAAAATTGCGAAGTTGGCACTCGATGATTATTTGGCGCAACGAAAAAACGGGCAGGATCCTCGTTTCTATACAGATTCGATTCCGAATCTGCCGGGGAAAGAAACGCTCGAAGCGTGGCAGGACGATGATTCAAAAGAAAAAGCGATTTAATAGAGGAGGATCAGAGCAATCTGGTCCTCTTTTTTGTAGGGGAGATTTCCGGAATCATCATTAAAGAAGTCCGAAAATGGGAATACTTAAAAAGGATAACGATTGAAAGGAGGGGAAGGATGGAAAACGTACATTATGTCCGGGTTGCTGACGCGGTCTGGGATTCGTTTGGAAACGACCCGCATATCATCATGGACTGGATTTTATTCATTCATGAAACACAACCGGATCAGGAGCAATTGTTTGCGCTGGAAGAAACAGCAACGCTGTATCATGTGATGAGTCAAATTGATATCTTCATTGATCAAGAAACACATTATAATCTTGGACGGGCGATTGTTGGAGAAGAATTGATCGTCAACGAAGATCGTGCGGCGATCGTTGGTATCCTTCCCTTACCTTTACTCATCATCTCGACGGAAGTCATGCGTAATTTTGATCGGCAGGCACTGGAAGTGATCTATCAGGAAGTGGGGCGATCAGGAGATTTTGACGAAGTATGGGACCAGTTTGGTGACTTGCGTGCCTATTTCCGCAAAGCGGAAGAAGCAGAAGAAACGATTTTAATCTATTATGTCTAAAATAGATCCATGACAACGAAAACACGGACCCGACGATCGCCGGATCCGTGTATTTTTGATTGTAATGCTTAAAAGTCGATTTCATCTGGATCTGGTCCAAGACGGACATCCGTTGCCAGACGATCAATCTTCTCTAAATCATCTGCATCTAGTTGGAAATCAAACACATCGAAGTTTTCCGCAATCCGTTCTGGTGTGACTGATTTTGGAAGGGCGACGATTCCGTTATCCAGATGCCAACGTAACACGACTTGTGACGGAGACTTACCATGTTTTTCGGCAATTTCCTTAAAGTCGTTGATTTCAAGGAATTTCCCTTGCATGAGTGGACTCCATGCTTCAACTTGAATGCTGTTGTCCTGTAAGTACTCATGCAGTTCATGTTGCGGAAGTTGCGGATGGAGTTCCACCTGATTGATCATCGGTGTCATCAGTCCTTCTTCAGCAAGTGTATCGAGGTGGTGTTCTTTGAAGTTCGAAACACCAATCGCTTTGATTTTTCCTGCTTCGTACAGCTCGATCATGGCTTTCCATGCTTCGATATATCCTTCAACCGGCCAGTGAATGAGATAGAGATCCAGGTAATCCGTCTCTAGTCGTTCGAGTGACTCAGCGAAAGCTTCTTTTGTGCGTCCGGCACGAATATCATCGTTCCATACTTTAGACGTTAAGAAGAGATCTTCACGGTTCACGCCGCTTTCTTTGATTCCTTTAGCGACACCACGTTCGTTTTTATAGACGGCAGCCGTATCGATATGACGGTAACCGACACGAAGGGCTTCTGCGACGGCAGCCGGTGCTTCCGTCTCTTCGTCAACTTGCCAGACACCGAAACCGATTTGTGGAATCGTGATACCATTTGAAAGTTTTGTGTATTGCATGTGTATACTCCTCCTTCAATAAAACTAGAATATGGATTTGCTCGTTTAGTTTAGCATGAACGAGCAGGAACGTCTGTTTCAACGCTCAAAGCAGGAAATGAACGGTTAGAAAGAGAAAAAAGGGGGGTAAACCTTAAAAGAAATGAGGTGTAAATCATGGCACGATCCGTTAAAAACGTACCAAAAGGCGTTTGGGCGGGCATTGCGGCACTACTGGGTGCTCAAGCGACCTTCCTGTTCCTCGGTGCCCGCAAGACTGGGCGTAATCCGTGGGTCTGGGGTGGAGCAGGACTCGTTCAGTTCCCACTTCCAGCCATCGCGTATTTCATTCTAAACCGTCAAAATCAGAAAAAATAACTGAAAAACAAGTCCGGTCGCGTTGCAGGCGGCCGGACTTGTTTGTTTTTACGAAACGTTTTTCTTTTGCGTAGCAGATGTCTTACGACGCGGGAACCCGAAGACAATGGCAAGCGACCCGCAGATGAAAAGAAGGAACGGATAAAACAGATACGGAATCAGCTCTGGTGAAGCGGTTTTTGTCAGTTCAGCGGCAATCAGCAATTGGGCACCATAAGGGATGATCCCTTGAATGCCGCAAGAGAAGATGTCGAGAATACTGGCTGACTTCTTCCGGTCGATGTCATACGTATCCGCAATCTCGGCGGCGAGTGGACCGGCAACAAGGATCGAAATCGTATTGTTGGCTGTCGCAAGGTTCGTTGCACTGACGAGTGCGGCCATGCTGAACTCTGCTCCACGACGTTGCGTGATTTTTTGAGTCAGTGTTTCTTTCAGATAAGCAATCCCGCCATTAAACGTGATCAAGCTGACGAGACCACCCATCAGTAACGTCAAGATTGAAATTTCAGCCATTCCCATCAATCCTTCTGACATCGACAGGACAAATCCACTCAATCCAAAACTCCCATCGAGCATACCAATGATCCCGGTCAGTAAGGCTCCACCGAGTAAGACAAGGATGACATTGACACCAAACAAGGCGAGGATGATGACAGACAGATACGGAATCAATTTGTAAAACTCAAACGCTTTAGCCTCGACGACATCTCCGGCACCTGAGACGAATGCTAAGATGATGACGGTCAGAATCGCCGCGGGAAGGACGATCAGGAAGTTCGTCCGGAATTTATCACGCATGTTGGTTTTCTGCGTCCGGACTGCGGCGATCGTTGTATCGGAAATGAACGACAAGTTATCGCCGAACATCGCTCCACCGACAACAGCTGCCGCAGCAATCGCGACATTGACACCGGTTGCTTCATGAATACCGAGTGCAATCGGTGCGAGTGCCGCAATCGTACCGGTTGAAGTCCCCATTGCCATCGAGATGAAGGCGGCAATGATGAACAAACCGCTCATTAAGAGCGACGGTGGTAAAAACGTAAGCGCGGCATTGACCGTCGCATCAATCGCACCAATCGCATCAGCCGTTCCGGAAAATGCACCGGCAAGTAAGAAAATAAAGACCATGATCATGATGTCCGGATTCCCGGCACCCGTCGCAATCCGTTCAACGGTTTGATTGATACTACCTTTTGTTGTTACGGCGGCAAACACCAAGGCAATCAGAGCTGCAATCAAAATCGGGAACTTGTAAAAATCATCATAAAAGATACCGGCACCGATAAAGAGGACCAAAAAGACAAGTAATGGTAGAAGGGCCCACTTGTTTGGTGTAATCGTCTCGTTCATTGTCTATCACTCCTTTTCTGCATCTGCAAAAAAAAGACCCCTTCGCAAGAAAGAAGGAGGTCTTTACTGAAAAAGACGCTCTTCTTATCTCTCAAGCCGTAGCTTGCTGGATTTGGCACAGTACGAATCAATCGTCCGCTGCCGAAACATCATTGGGCCAGTCCCTCCGTCTCTCGCGATAAAAAGAAGTCATTTAATTGTCTGAAACACGTTTTCTACCGTAACGTATCTTTTAATGCATGTCAACAGTACTTCACTGCAGTGCTTTTTTTAGTGTCGTCACATTTTCATTCATCAAGTCAAAATAAGACGCATCCTGCTGTGCTTTCGTGACGGACTCCAAGTTGTGAATCGTAATCGCTTCAGCGCCAATTTCCTGCTGAATGACACGGGCGACTTTTGGTGAAACCGTCTCTTCAAAGGCAATATACTTCAAGTCATGTAACTCCGCTTCCTTGACGAGTGCCGCCAGTTGTTTTTGGGAAGGCTCGTCCGATGGAGAAATCCCGGCGATCGGTAATTGGGAGAACCCATACCGTTCAGCCAAGTAGCCATAAGCGGCGTGCGTGACGAGCAGTTCTTTTTTAGATCCGGCGTCAACGGCTTGCTGTAAGTTTTGGTCGAGCGTGTCGGCTTGTTTATTAAATGCCGCCAGATTTTTTTCGAACGTTGCTTTTTTATCCGGTACTTCTTTTGCGAGTGCGGTCGTGATCGACTCTGCCATCAATTTGGCATTGTTTGGATCGAGCCAGACGTGTGGATCATATTTTCCATGATCCTGCTCCTCTTCCGCATGTTCGTCATCATGTCCTTTTTCCTCGTGGTCATGAAGCGTTGCGCTTGCTTCGAGGAGATCGATGCCTTTACTCGTCTCGATGAAGCGAACATCATTTCCTTTAAGGCTCGCTTTGATTTTTTCCGAATACGGCTCAAGCGTGGTACCCGTTAAAAGGAACAGGTCGCCTTTGGCGATTGCCGTCAGTTGTTTAGAAGTCGGCTCATAGGAGTGGGGATCGGCACCAGGTGGGACGATCATTTCGACGTTGACGTCGGAACCACCGATTTCTTTGGCGATTGCCGCCGTTGCGAACGTTGACGTATACAGTTGCAGCCGATCGTCCGCAGCACCTTGATTGGAATCGGAGTCGGATGATCCGCAGGCAGTTAGGAACGTTGCACCGGTTAAGGCGATAGTTAAGGCAGGGATGAACTTTTTCATATGAATAAAACCTCCAGGAAGTATTAAAACGTAATTATTCCGATTTGAACCTTTTCACTATAACGAATCAAAAACGAAGCGTCAAGCTTGACACTCCCACGGCTAAAGCCGCAAGCTCCCCCTTCGGGATGAGTGGGATTCTGAAGTGCTTGTGCGAGCGCAGTCCATTTCTGTTTTGCTCAAGCCTTCAGATGAGGGTGTGCCATCACCCCTCCTGAGACAGACCCTAAAGGTTCTCAGGCTGATTGACTATTACCATCAACCACAGGTGCATATCTAATATTCATCGCACCGACTAAATCTCTGTGCTTTTTGAATCCACATGGACAAAAATAGGTTCGATCTTTCGCTTTGTTTCTTTT